>JARKQW010000418.1 GCA_029974695.1 Syntrophobacteraceae bacterium
GGTGGCGGACGAGCCCACGGCTCACCTGGACACCCGGCTCTCCATCGAGTTCATGGGCATCATGAAGGACCTCAAGGACCGGGGGAAAACCATCCTCATTGCCAGCCACGACCCGGTGGTCTTCGAGTCGGAGGGGATCGACGTGGTGGTGGAAATGAGAGACGGCCGGATCGTGAGCTAAGGGACGCCCATGCTGCTGCACCCATCCATCCTGGCGATCCTGGTGGGAGCCCTCCTCGTAGGCGGCATGATCCTTTTCTCGGTCCACCATGCTGCAAGGATACTCCGATACTGGGACCTGGCCGGCGGCAGCGAACTCCAGCTCGAACTCGAGCGAGGGACCTACCTGGTTTCGACCGTCATGAGTTATGCCCTGGGGTTCCAGGTCCTGTCCCTCTTTCTGTTCATCTTCACGGTGGACGACATGAGCCCCCTGTTTGTGGGGGCCATGTGCGCGGCGGGGACCCTGAACGCCAACGCCTGGGGATATCCGACCCTGATTCTCAAGGTTGTCAATTCGCTGTCGGCGGGCCTGTGGCTGATTCTGAACTATACGGACAACCGGGGCTACGACTACCCCCTCATCCGGATCAAATACAAGATGCTGCTGTGGATCGCACCGGGAATGATCCTCGAGACGATCCTGCAGAGCGCCTATTTCCTCGATCTCAAGCCCGACGTCATCACCTCCTGTTGCGGGACCCTCTTTACCTCCGAGGCTTCGGGAGCGGCGGGAGGAATCCTGGTGCTGCCCCGCCAATGGGTGGAAGCGGCTTTCTACGCGGCCATGGGAGGGACCCTGGCGGCGGGTGTGTTCACCTGGGCCAAAGGGAAGGGGGCCTATCTTTTCTCGGGGTTCAGCTGCGGGGCCTTTCTACTGGGGGTCCTGTCCCTCATCTCCTTCATTTCCCTGTACTACTACGAGCTGCCGACCCATCACTGCCCGTTCTGTGTGCTGCACCCGGAATATCACTACGTCGGTTACGGTCTTTACGGAACCCTCCTGGCGGGGGCGGTGACGGGCCTGGGAACGGGAGTGATCGAGCCGTTTCGGGAGGTCCCCAGCCTGGCCGAGACCCTCCCCGGCATTCGTCGCGCCCTGGCCCTGGTTTCCGTTCTCAGCTACGCGGGATTCGTGGGGATGGTCACTTACCAAATTCTCTTCTCGAACCTGAAGATGGGCGACTGATCGGGGAATTGCCCCCGGTTCCGCGCCCGGCCGACGGCTCGTGCGTTTGTCATTTCCCCTCGGGGGCCCCGGCGAGAACCCACGCCTCGAGTAGGCCGATTTCCTCGGGAGAAAGCCAGGGAGGACCTCCCTTGGGCATTCGCGGAGTGCTGGTGCCTTTTACCCTCCGGATGAGCTCGCTTTTGGCCGGATCTCCCGCAACGATCACCGGGCCCCCCTTGCCTCCTTTCATCATGGGGCCGTAAGCGTCCAGGTGCAGTCCGCCTGCCGGTCTTCTCCCGCTGTGACAGGAAGCGCAGGATTCCCGCAAAATGCCCGCAACGGCCGCGTAGGAAGGAGGACCTTCGGGTTTCTGGGCCAGTAGAACCCCGGACCGCGTGCCTGTCTCGACGGGAAAGGCCGTGCTGAGCGTCGAAACGCTCTTTTCGTCCAGGGAGAAGCCGGGGCAGGGCAAGGCAGCCGCCCCGACCAGCATGCAAAACAGGGCAAAAAATCCGGTCTTTTTTCTCATAACTCCCTCCTTGAGGTTGACGCTTCCGGAGATCGGCGATCGAGGGACGATTATAGGGGGGAGCCGGGTTTTAGGAAAGCCTTTCCTAACCGGAACCCGGCTCGATCTTTGCCTCGAAACGAGCGATTTGTTGCCGTTGGACGGTTTCCAAGGACCGGCATGAAGCCCGCCCCAACGGCACGGCAGGCGAGTCGGTCCTGATCCAAGGGGCGACGCCCCGTCCCCGCCCGCCGGGAGCGCCGTCGGGTGGAGAACGGCCGGCAAGAATCGCCCGCCCCGGCTTTGCCTCTGCCCGGAACGGCCGGTTCTTGACAAAAATCGTCTTGCCGACTAATCCAGATCGGGTTTCACAAATAGGTTCCGTCGTAGTTCTCATCGCCGTATCGATTCATCAAAGGGCTGGGGAGGTCAAGAGTGGAAGGGTTTTTCGAGGCTCGAAGCGTCGCCGTGGTCGGAGTTTCCGCCAATCCCGGGAACCTGGCCCAGGCCATCGTCTACAACCTGCTCCAGTTCTGGTTCCAGGGGCTCGTTTACCTGGTGGGTCCCCATGGAGGGAGCTTTGCGGGCCACAAGATCTATCCCCGGGTGCGGGAGCTTCCCGAACCTGTGGACCTGGCCGCCATTCTCGTCCCGGCGTCGGCGGTCCCCGAAGTCTTGAGAGATTGCGGTGAAAAGGGAATCAAGCGAGCGGTCCTCATGTCGGGAGGATTCCGGGAACTGGGGGACGAACGCCGTGCCCTGGAGGAAGAGGTGGTCGGCATTCTGGGTGCCTACGGCATACGCATGATCGGCCCCAACTGCCTGGGAATCATGAACCGGCGAAGCGGCCTGGCGGTTCCCTTCATGACTTTTCAGGCCACCATGCCCGTGGGCGGGGTGGCCGTGGTTTCCCAGAGCGGCGGGGTGGCGGCCATGATGGTGAACTGCCTCGAAGCGGAAAACCTGGGGTTCAGCAAGTTTGCCAGTATCGGCAACAAGCTCGATGTGAACGAAGTGGACCTTCTCGAGTACCTGGTTCGAGACGAAGAGACCCGAATCGTTTTTTGCTACCTCGAGGGAATCGCCGACGGGCGGCGATTCATGGAACTCGCTTCGGGGTCCTCGAAGCCCGTGGTGCTGCACAAATCCAACCGGGGTCGGGCCGGATCCGTCATCGCCCGCTCCCATTCGGCGTCCCTTTCCGCCGACGACCGGGTCCTGGATGCGGCTCTGAGGCAATCGGGGGTCCTGCGTGTCTTTGACCAGAGGGAAGCCATGACGGCCATCAAGGGGCTGGTGCTGCCCCCCATGAGGGGAAATCGCCTGGCCGTCGTGTCCCGGTCGGGGGGACACGCCGTCATGGCCGCGGATGCGGCCGACGACCTGGGATTCGAGCTTCCCCCTTTTCCCGAGAGCCTCTTGCGGACGGTACAGGAAAGGTCCCGGGCCCGGGTCATCCGGTTTCACAATCCCCTGGACCTGGGGGACCTGTTCGACATGCCCCTGTACCACGCCGTTGCCGATGAAACCCTGGCCCGGGACGACATCGACGGCCTCCTGTTCATCCACAATTACCAGGGGGTTTTCGAGCAGGAAGCCTCGAGGCAGGTCATTGCCGGGCTTGGGTCCCTCATCGAAAAGCACCGAAAACCGCTTGCCGTTTGCGTGTTCACCACGAAACCCGAGTTGGACCGAACCCGAGAAAAATCCCATTTCCCCATCTTCACCGACCCCCGGGAAGCCCTCCTGGCCCTGGCCGGAAATCGGGAGCATCATCGGGAGCGGCCCGCTCCCTTCTCCCACGTTCGGCCCCCCGACGTCTTCCCGGACCGGGTAAAGACGCTTCTCGACGGGCTCCCCGAAGGACCCATCGGGGCGGGTGTCCTGGGGGAGATCCTTTCGGCCTACGGGCTGTTTCCGGTGCCCTGGCGGCAGGCGGACTCGATGGAAGATGCCCTGGCCGCGGCCCGGGACCTGGGATACCCGGTGGTGTTGAAGACGGCCCGGCCCGAAGTGATCCACAAGAGCGAAGTCCGGGGCGTGCGGCTGAACCTCGCCGACGAGCCCTCGGTGCGGGAGGCCTACGAAGACCTCCGCCGTCGTCTCGGTCCCCGGGTCCTGGTGCAGGAAACGGCCGCCCCCGGGGTCGAATGGTTCCTGGGGGGACGGCAGGACCCGAACTTCGGGCCCGTCCTGGTAACGGGCCTGGGGGGCATTTACGTGGAAGTCTTTCGGGAGACGGCTCTCCGAGTGGGTCCCGTCTCGAGTGCCCAGGCGGACCGGATGCTCGATGAGTGCAAGGCTTCGGCCATCCTCGGGGGAATTCGGGGGCGGGATCCCCTCGACCGTCGCGCCCTTGTGGACATGGCCGTTCGGGCGTCCTGGCTCCTGCATGATTTTCCGGAAATCCGCGAGCTGGATCTGAACCCCGTGGGGGTCTTCCCCGACGGCTGCCGGGCCTTGGATTGGCGGGCCGTCAAGGGCCCCGTGCCCTGAGAGGACCGGAAAAAATCTTTCCGAGCGCCGCAACCGGAACCCAGGGAGAGCGATGTCTCCGATTGTATGGGTGAGCATAAGGCCCGCCCCCGGGCCTACGGGCGAACCGTCGGGGCGGGGTTCCGTCCCCGCCCTCCGGGAATGCCGTTGGATGGGGAATGACCATCGAGAATCGCGCGGTTTTAGGCCCAAAAGACGGGGACCGCCGTTCCGGGTTCCCCGGGTCCGACTGCTTTGGTCTCTCCTCCATGACCCGGCAAACGGAATGGGATGATGGAAAAGGTTCCCCGCCTCCTGATGAACGCGGTCCTGGTTCTTTGCTGCTTCCTGCCGAGCCTCGGTCACGCAGAAGGCCGCGTCTATTCCCTCAAGGACTACAAAGACGGGGCCGCATTTCTTGAATCCATTCCCCTGCCCGGAGGCCGGGATTCCAGGGCCCGGCGGGATTTGACCGCCTTGTTTTCGGCCTACCCGGACCACTGCGCCGGCATCGAGCTTTCCGAGGAAAACCGTCTTTACGTGGTAATGAACAAGGGCCGGCGGCTGGTTTACGAGGACGGGAAAGGGAAATCCTTCCGGGAAAAGCTCGAAGATCCGGACCTCCAGGACATGCTCGAACAGGAATACCGGCCGGGCCCGGTGGAGGAAGACCCCCCGGAAGATTTCGACCCGGGCAGGATCCGGGTGACGGCGTTCTTCCAGGCCGTCTACGGCGAAACCCGGGACGAGGTGGTGGGAAACTGCCTCGAGACCCCTTTCCTGGGGGAGAGGGTCCCGTTCAATGTCCGGGGCGGTGCCCGGGATGCCTTGCGAAAAGTCGACGAGGAACTTTCGGCACTCTTGAGGGCCAATCCTCCATTGGCAAAACACGTTCGGCCTTTGGGGGGGAGTTTTAGCTGGAGATGGATCGACGGGACCCGGAGATTGAGCCCCCACGCCTTTGCCGCGGCACTGGATCTCAACCCGGCCCGTGGTGCCTACTGGAGGTGGGGAACCGGGACCGACCCGGGCGAGGCCCGGAGGAGATACCCCCGGGAGATCGTCCGTGCCTTCGAAAAACACGGGTTCATCTGGGGCGGGAAGTGGTATCACTACGACCTCATGCACTTCGAATTCCGACCCGAACTGCTGTTCTCCCATCGGATTTCCGCCGAGGCCCCGAAACCGGCTCCATGGGCTCCCCGGCGGCAAAGCCGTGCCTCAAACGAACAGAGTCGGCCCGGAAAGGAAACGCCGGGCTCGTGGAAGATCGAGGACTGAGCCCATGGATATTCGCACGGCAAACACCCTTCTCTATTGCACCCGCTGGAAGGAGACCGTTGAGTTTTACCGGACGGTGCTGAAGCTGCCCGTCTGCTTTTCCAACGAGTGGTTCGTGGAATTCATGCTGAACGATTCCAGTCGGTTGAGCGTTGCGGACGACTCCCGGGCGTCCGTCAAGAGCGGCGGCGGCAGGGGGATCACCGTGAGCCTGCACGTGGACGACCTGGAGGCGGTTCATGGGCACCTGAGGGAAGCGGGGTGCAACCCTTCGCCCATCAAACCCGTTTGGGGTTCCCCGGCCTTTACCGTCCTCGACCCGGAAGGACATCGGCTCGAATTTTGGGAAAAACAAAACCGTCGTTCTTCATGAAACTGCCGCCTTCTCTCCGTGGATGAGCTCCCATCGGGCGGAAATCGACTCCGGGCTGGGCACCCCGGGTAAACGCCGTGCCCCGCCTGCCGGGCGCCGGACCCGGAAGTCGTCCGTCACGCCCGATTCGACCTTGCTTTTGGCCGGGGCCGGAAATCCTCGTCTGATCATGAAACCCCCATCTTCGTCTCGCCCGGGGCGGGCGAGACG
>JARKQW010000457.1 GCA_029974695.1 Syntrophobacteraceae bacterium
AAGTGAAGACCCTGAAGCATACGCCCCAGGGCTTTTCGGCCCGGATCGTTCACAACCCCGCCTTCGTGGACCCGGAGCGATGCACCCTCTGCGGCCTCTGCGCTCGGATCTGTCCCGTCACTTCCATCGGGGGATTGAAACCGATTCAGTACAACGGCCGCCAGAGTCTTCCCGGGCGTCCGGTGATCGACAAGCGGCGGCAGCCCCTTTGCCAGGCCAACTGTCCCCTGGGAGTGAACGTCCAGGGCTACATGGCCTAGGCCAAGGAAGGCCGTTACGGCGAAGCCCTCGAGGTCATTCGCCGGGACAATGTTCTTCCCGGCATTTGCGGGCGGGTGTGTTCCCATCCCTGTGAGTCGGCCTGTCGCCGCGGGGAACTGGACGAACCCCTGGCCATCCGGGACATCAAGCGCTTTTTGGCCGACTACGCCCCGGCCGACGCCGAGGACGCGGCGGCCCCGGCCCTTCCCACCCGTCCCCAAAAGGTGGCCGTGGTGGGGTCCGGACCCGCCGGTCTCGCGGCTGCTGCGGACCTTGCCCGCTTCGGGTACCCGGTAACGGTCTTCGAAAAGGAGGAGTCTCTCGGGGGACTCCTGCGGTACGGCATCGGTCTTCACCGACTGCCCCGGGAAATCCTGGACCGGGAGATTCGGTACCTCCAGGGATTGGGAATTCGCTTCCTGACCAATCATCCCGTGGACCCCCGAAACGAGCTGGAAAAACTCCGGGAAGAATTTTCGGCGATTCTTCTCACCACCGGGGTCTGGACGGACCGCAAGCTGGGAGTTCCCGGAGAGGACCTGGAAGGAGTGAGCGGGTGTCTCGAGTTCTTGAGCCGGTTCCATCGAGGGCAGGCGGAGGACCTAGGAGAGCATGTCGCGGTCATCGGCGACGGCAACGCCGCCTTCGACCTGGCTCGCGGCCTGGCTCGAACCGGCCGAACCGTCACTCTCCTGTCCTGGTTTCCCGAGGAGATGATCCCCGCGGACGAGGAAGAGATTCGGGGAGCGCGGGAGGAAGGGATCCGCCTGGTCGATCGAACCCAAACCATCGGCTTTACCGGCTCAAACGGCCGCCTGCAGTCGTTGCGATGCATCCGGACCCAGCCTGGGGAACCGGATGCCAAGGGAATTCCCTGGCCGGTTCCGGTCCCCGGGGCCCTGCCCTTCGACCTTTCCTTCGATTCGGCCATCGTCGCCATCGGCCAGCGGGGAGATCGGTTCCTGCTGGGAACGGAACAACCCGTGGGCATGACGGATGCCGGATACATCGCCGTGGACGACCTGTTTCGAACGAACGTTCCCGGGGTCTTTGCGGGCGGGGACGTCATCCGGGGACCTTCTTCGGTGGTGGAAGCCATGGCATCGGGCCGGGCGGCGGCCCGGGCCATTCACGGTCAACTGAGCGGGGAGAAACCTGCGGTCTCCTCCCCTTGGAGACCCCGGGAAAAGGAGTTTCCTTCCATCCCCCCGGACTTGCCTTCCCTGGCGCGCCCCAAGATGCCCGAGAGGCGGGTTTCGGCCCGCATGGAAAGCCACGTCGAGGTGGCCTTGGGGCTGGACGAAAAACAGGTACTCTCGGAAACCTCCCGGTGTCTCCAGTGCGGGGTGTGTTCCGAGTGTCTCCAGTGTGCCGAGATCTGCAGCGCCATCGGGGCCATTCGCCACGAGCAGGGCCCCGTGGAAGAGGTCGAGCAGGCGGGGGTGGTCATCGTGGCGGATCCCGACGCGTCCCCCGCCGTGAAAGGGGAAGACGTCCTTCGGGCCTACAGCACCAAGTCGGCCAAAGACGACTCCCATGCCATGATGCTCCGAGGCTTCGCCGCGGCGGCGGAGGCCCTGACCCTGCTGGGCAGCGGCGCCCATCGTCTCAAGGGCCAGGGACTTTCCTTCTCTCCACCGGACCCCCTTTTGTCCCCGGACATCCGCATCGGCGTTTTCGTGTGCCGATGCAACGACTCCCTGGGGTGGCCTCCGGAGTTCGACGAATACGTCCGCGGGCTGGTCCGCCGTCCCCAGGTGGAACACGCAGAGATCCTGGCTTCCGCCTGTACTCCCGAAGGATCCGCAGGCATCGTGAGGGCCATCCGGGAACGGGGGCTCACCCGGGCGGTACTGGCCTCCTGCGTCTGCTGCCCCCTGGACTTCGTCTGCAGTGCCTGCACGGACCAGAGGACCCGGTTGAAATCCTCTTTATTTCACGGAACGGGAATCGGGCGGGCCATGGTGGAAACCTGCAACGTGCGGGGGGAGGCCCTCCGCTTCCTGCAGGGGGACCGGGAACTGGCCTTCGAGCGCTTCACCGGACTCGTCGATCGCTCCGTGGGTCGAGCCGGACGGCTCAAGGCCCTGCCCGCCCCGGCGCGTCCGTACAACTTCACCACCGCCGTCATCGGAGAATCGGAAGCCGCCGTCAAGAGCGCCCTCACCCTGGCCGAGATGGGGATGGAAGTTTTCTATTTCGGGTCCCCGGAGCATGCCCCATCGAAGACGCTCCGGCAATCGGGGATCCACTGTTTTCCCGGCGCCGTGATTACGGGAATTCGGGGGACCCTGGGGGATTTCGGCGTCATCGCCCAAGTGGAGGGCGTGGAGCAGACGTACCGGGTGGGAGCGATCATCCTGGGAGAACAGGCTCGCAAACGAGTTCCCTTCAGGTCGGGGGCGGACCTCCCTCCCCGAATCGTTCCGGCGGCCATGCAAAAGAAAGGCGTAGCAGGCGTGCCCTTCTTCTATCCCGGGTCCACCCCCATCCCCGGGGTCTTCCTGGCCAATCCCAAGGAGATCCGCGTCTCGGAGCGCATCAAGGGGGCGGCGGCGGCCATTCTCGCCGCATCGGTCATGCCCCGGCGACCCCGGCAGAGCAAGGGATACACCCTGGTGGTGGATGAAGATCTCTGCCGCGGCTGCGGCCGGTGCGTCCAGGTCTGCCCCTACCAGGCCGTGGGGTTCCGGAAGAAAGCCACGGGCAGCTGGTGCGCCGTGGTGGATGAAGCCCTGTGTAAGGGGTGCGGCAATTGCGTGTCCGTTTGCCCCTCCAACGCCGCCGACAGTCCCTACCGAAACCGACGTTACCTGGAAGAAATGGTGGAGGAGATTCTCCTGTAATGGATACCCTGAAGATCATCCTGTTCATGTGCAACTGGGGGCCCCACGCAGCGTTCCAAACCCTCCTGGACGACGGTTCCGAGATTCCCCCCCAGGTGAGAATGGTCCGAATCCCCTGCTCGGGAAGGATCAGCAAGTCCCTTCTTTTCAAGGCCTTCGAGATGGGGGCCGACGGAGTGGCCCTGGTCGGGTGCGAGCCCGGCTCCTGCCGCTACGGAAACGGTCCCAACCTGGCCCAATTCCACGTGAACGACACCCGGGACATTCTCGATCTCCTGGGACTGGGCAAAGAACGGCTCCGGTGGGGAACCTTCCTGCCCGAGCAATCCTCCTCTCTGCTTTCCTTCCTCCAGGACTTCACCGGTGCCGTGGCGCAGATGGGCCGCAGCCCCGTGGTGCCCCAGTCCAAGATCGCCGCCGTCCCCGTACCCCGGGAACAGACCATGCAACAAGTGGTGGCCCACGATGTTTATGCCTGCCAGGAATGCGGCAAGTGCACCTCCGCCTGTCCCCTGGCCCTGGCGGGCAAGCCGTTTTCTCCCCGGGCCATTGCCAACTCCGTCATCTCCGGGACCTCGAACGGGGAATCCGTGGCCAAGGACGTGTGGGCCTGCCTGACCTGCGGCCTGTGCTACGACCGTTGCCCTTCGGCCGTGAATTTTCCCAACTTTGTCCGGGATTTGAGGCAGGCCCACCACGATTGCGGCCAGTGCGGTCATGAACCCCATGACGGGTTCTTTCACGCCCTCATGAGGACCATGACTTCCCCGGATCTCCAGGTCCGCCACTGGGACTGGGTGCCCAAGGACCTGGGAGTGGACCCCGAGGGCAAGCTCCTTTTCTTCGGGGGCTGCGCCCCGTATTTTGACACCTTTTTTCGGCATCATATGCCCACCCGCACCCAGGACATCCTCCTGGACAGCATCCGGCTGTTGAACTTTTTCGACATCACGCCCCGACTCCTTTCCCGGGAACGGTGTTGCGGACACGACCTGTTATGGTCCGGGGACAAGGCCAACTTTCTGGAACTGGCCAAGCTCAATGGGCAGGCCATTCGGGAATCCGGGGTCGAGGAAATCGTCACCAGCTGCCCCGAGTGCTACCGCACCCTGTCCGAGGACTATCCCCGGCACGGCATCGACCTGGGCTGCAAGGTGACTCATCTCTACGACCTGCTTGAGCGGGAAATCGACAAGGGCGCAGTCGGCTTCGAGGCCCTCAACCGCCGGATCACCTACCAGGACCCCTGCCGCCTCAGCCGCATGGAGAATCCCTCGGACGCGCCCCGGAAGCTCATCCACCGCCTCCAATCCCGGGGTTTCGTGGAAATGAAGGACCGCGGGGCTTCCTCCCTGTGCTGCGGCAATTGCGCATGGACCACCTGCGACAGCTACAACAAGGCCATGCAGCTGAAACGGCTCGAGCAGGCCCGGGACACGGGCAGCGATCTGCTCGTCACCGCCTGTCCCAAGTGCCAGATCCATCTTACCTGCGCCATGGAAGGCCCCTTCCTCGAGGATGGGCTCAGGATCGAGATGGCGGACCTCGTTTCCGTGCTGGCAAAGACCATTCGGTGGGAGTAGCGGGGGCTTACGGCAAGACGTCCCGCAACCGCGTAACCCTATTGGACCAGAGAAAAGGACCATGGAAAAACTCGCAAACAAGTCCGGCGAACCCCGCATCGGCGTCTACGTCTGCCACTGCGGACTCAACATCGCTCGAACCGTCGACTGCGGCAAGGTGGCCCGGAGATCCTCGAATCTCGAGGGGGTGGTGGTGTCCCAGGACATCCCCTACGCCTGTTCGGAACCCGGCCAGGTAAAAATCCGGGAAGACATTGCCGAGCACGGTCTGGATCGAGTGGTGGTGGCCTCCTGTTCCCCGAGGCTCCACGAGCCCACCTTCCGGCAAATGATGCAGGCGGCGGGATTGAACCCCTACATGATGGAAATGGCCAACCTGCGGGAACACTGCAGCTGGGTTCACATGCATGAGCCCGACGCCGCCACGGACAAGGCCTTCGACCTGGTGAAAATGGCCGTGTCCCGCATTCGGGGGCTTCAGCCCCTGACGCCCGAACTGCTGCCCCTCACCAAGCGCACCCTGGTCATCGGGGGAGGAGTGGCCGGGATTCAGACGGCGTTGGACTTGGCCGACAACGGATACGAGGTGGTCCTGGTGGAAAAGAGGCCCTCCGTCGGCGGCATGATGGCCCGCCTGGACAAGACCTTTCCCACCATGGACTGCTCCATCTGAATTCTCGGGCCCAAGATGACGGATGTCGGTCGACATCCCCTGATCCAGCTTCTCACCATGAGCGAAGTGACGGAAGTGAAAGGGTACGTGGGGAACTTCGAGGTGAAGATCCTGAAGAAGGCCCGGTACGTGGACGAGAAGGAATGTACCGCCTGCGGAGACTGCGCGGCGGTGTGTCCCGTGGTTCGCCCCGACGGATTCAATCTGGGGCTATCCTCCCGCAAGGCCATCTATTCCCCCTTCCCCCAGGCGGTCCCTTCGGCCTACGTGCTCAATGCCAACGAATGCCTGGGGCACAATCCCGCCGTGTGCGCCAAGTGCATCGAAGCCTGCAAGAAGGGGTGCATCCATTTCAATATGTCCGACGAGGAAATCTCGGTGAAGATCGGGACCATCGTCGTGGCCACGGGAATCGAGCCCTACGATCCCACGGAAATGGACGAATACGGCTACACCCGGTTCCAAAACGTTCTCACCAGCCTCGAGTTCGAGCGGCTGGTCAACGCGGGAGGCCCCACCAAGGGGGAACTCATCCGGCCTTCGGACCGCCGGCATCCGCGATCCATCGGGTTCGTCCAGTGCGTGGGGTCCCGGTCGGCCCGCAAGGGGCGGTCCTATTGTTCGAACGTTTGTTGCATGAACACCATCAAGAGCACCTTGGTGCTCAAGGAACACCACCCGGACCTCGAGGTGAAGGTCTTCTACATCGACATTCGAGCGTTCGGTAAGGGGTTCGAAGACCTCTACAAGCGCAGCCGTCGGCTGGGAGTGCAGTACATCCGAGGGCTCCCGGGAACGGTGGAGGAGACGGGGGACGGGGGCCTTCGGGTGGCGGTGGAAAACACCGCAACGGGGGCCATCGAGTTCCACGACCTGGACATGCTGGTGCTGGCCGTGGGCGTCAACCCGTCCGAGAGCACCCGGAAACTGCAGGAAATGCTGGGGCTTCAACTCACCTCGGACGGCTTTTTCCTCGAGGCCCATCCCAAGCTGCAACCCGTGGACGCCGCCACCCGGGGGATCTTCTACGCGGGATGCGCCGAAGGACCCAAGGACATCAAGGACAGCGTGACCCAGGCGTCGGCCGCCGCCGCCCGGGC
>JARKQW010000462.1 GCA_029974695.1 Syntrophobacteraceae bacterium
GCCTGGATGACGGATTCGGAAATGTCCCGGAGTCCCGAAAAGGACCCGCTCACGAAGATTCCTTCCCGAGAAGACCGACTGAGGGATTCCCCGTTCACCCGGCAGAACCCCCAGGGATTGCGCTCGATTCCCGCCACTTCGGCCAGCTCTTCGGTCCCTGAAGAAGGTCTCTGACCCGTGGCCAGAACCACCAGGTCGAATTCCTCCTCCTTCATGGTGCCGTCGGGTTCCGTGTATTGGATTCGAAGGTTTCCCGAGTCATCTTCCCGGTCCACGGAATGGACGCGGCTTCGCACAAATCGAACCCCCGCCTCCCGTTCCGCCGCGTCCCGATATTGATGAAAGTGTTTTCCAAAGGTTCGCATGTCCATGTAAAAGATGGCGGCATCCAGGTCATACCCGGCCTTTTCCTTGGCCAAAAGGGCTTCCTTGACGGAGAACATGCAACAGACCGAGGAGCAGTAGTCGGCGTTTTCCTGGAGGTTCCGGGAACCCACGCACTGGAGCCACGCAATCTTTCCGACTTGCCTGCCGTCGCTGGGACGCAGGAGTCTTCCCCCGTTGGGGCCCGTGCCGCTCACCAGGCGCTCAAACTCGACCCCCGTCACCACATCGGGCAGCTCCCCGTACCGGTAGGTGTTGGCCCCCACCCGGGGATCGTAGGACGAGAACCCGGCCGCCAGGATGATGGCCCCCACTTCCATCTGCGCCTCCGGGCTGGGCAGGGTGCTCTCGAAGAGTTTCACCACCATGGCGATCACGGCCTCGGGATCAAACGGCTTTACCAGGTAATCCCGGGCTCCCACCTTCATGGCTTCCACGGCCGTTTCCACCGTGGCGTAGGCCGTCATCATGATCACTTCGAGCTCGGGCTGCATCTCTTTGGCCCGTTTGAGGACTTCCACGCCGTCCATGCCCGGCATCTTGATGTCCACGAGCATGAGTTGGTAGGAGTTGGCTGCTAGTTTGTCCACGGCATCGAACCCGGATTCGGCCGTGTCCGTGGAGAAACCCTCGACTTCGAGCCATTCCTTCATGGAATCGCGAATGACGAATTCGTCGTCGACCACCAGGACTCGGAATCCGCGGCGGGCTTGCAGCCCCAGGTCGACGGCTCCCGTGGGGCACGCTTTCTCGCATTGCCCGCAACGGGTGCAGGCGTGAGGGTCAATCACATAACGGTTGGGGATATTGTGAGGCACCGGCAGGTACACGGCTTTGCGACGACCCAGGGCGGCGTTGAATTCGTCGGGAACTTCCACCGGGCAGACCTTGGTGCATTCCCCGCATCCGACGCACATCTCGGTCCGGATCAGGGTCGGCTGCCGACGCAGGGTGACCTTGAATTTCCCCGGGTCTCCCTCGACCCCCACGAGCTCCGTGGACAACCGGATTTGAATGTTCTCGTGGAAAAACCCCTTCCTCAGGCAGTATTGAGAAGAGGCGTCCCGATCCACCAGGGGGAGCATCCGGCACATGCCGCAATGGTCGTTGGGGAACTGGAGGTCGAGCTGCCTCAGGGTTCCCCCCAGGTGGGGTGCCCGGTCGATGAGGGTCACCCCGTAGCCCATCTCCGCCAGATCCAGGGCCGAACGGATTCCGCTGATGCCTGCTCCCACCACCAGGGCGGAGCCAACTTTTTTCCTCATGGGCTGCGACCTTCTATATTTTGGATCCTAATCCTTTCCCCCGGTGACTTCGGAGAACTCCTTCTCGCGAAACACCGAAAGGGGCGGAGGTTCTTCGGCGCTTCGACCGGCTTCGTAGTCGAAGGCCCGCTGGGTATGAGCCGCAATGGTTCGAAAGAGTTCCATCACGGGCACGCCGTTGGGGCACGCGTTGGAACACTGACCGCACCCGATACAGGCGGTGCTCATGTGAGCCAGCCTCGTGAGATGGTAGAAAACGGTATCGGTGGGCATCTTCAGGAGCCCCTTGCGCCGGGCCCAGCGCAGGTACTGGGTGGGTTCGTGATCGAACACATCGGTGACGAAGACGCACTCCTTGCAGTAACAGACGGGGCAGGCCACCCGGCAGTTGTAGCAGTTGACGCAACGGCCCAGGTATTCCATGAGCTTTTCCACGTCCGCCGTCGCCCGGGAAGTCTCCTCGAACATGCGGTCGCGATAGGCTCGACGCCCTTCCACCAACTCCGCCACCGCGGCCTGCCTTTCTTTGGGTTCTTCGCACTCCGTCAGCCGAAGCTTTCGGAAAAGCTCCATGCCCTTCTCCGTCCGGGCCTGGACGAGCAGCATCCGGTCCATGGGAACCCCGAGGAAGGCTACCTGCAGGTCGGCATTTTCGGGGACCGGGTGCTCGCAGGCTTTGCAGGCGGGAGATATCTCCGAATCCTCGAGGGCCCCGCGCATGTTCGAGGGCAGGTCTCGATAGAACCGCAGGGTCGTTTCCTGACCGCCGTTCTCCCCGGCCAGGCGGGCATAGTCCACGTTGCCGTAGGCACCCAGGCAGTCCATGCCGATGAGCACCACTTCATCGAGGCTCCCCTGTTTGAGCTTCACCAGCTCGATGAAAGCCCGGATCTCGCAAGGTCTCAGCACCACGGCCAACCGCTGTCCCGTGGGTTTGCGGGTGAGCCTCGAGACGACCTTGGCGGCGTTGATGGGGAAGGCCGGGGCCAGGGGGTCCACCCCGTCCATTCGCTGAGGATCCGTTACCAGGACGGGCATGACGGACCCTTTTACGGGGAGGTGGGCGGCCACCAGCAGTCCATCCACCTGCCCGCCCCCAAGAAGCTCCTGAAGAAAACCTCGCAAGGAGGTGACGGGGTTCTGTTCTTTGACCTCTATCTTGGCGGTCTTGGCCATGTTCTTCTCCCTCAGAGGACCATTTGATTTCGCAATGCGTTGGGACCCAAAGCCTTCACTTCGGCAACCAATCCCCGAATGGTCTCGGCAAAGTCGATTCCTTCGCTGGCGCCGATCCAGGTCATTTTCAGCCTCCGCTCGTCCAGTCCGAATCGAGGAAGGATTTCCTTGAGCAGCTTGATGCGCCGCCGGGCCTTGAGGTTCCCGTTGATATAGTGGCAGTCCCCGGGATGGCAGCCGCTCACCAGAACCGCATCCGCTCCCTCCAGCAAGGCCTTGATGATGTATTTGGGGTCTACCATTCCGGTGCACATCATTCGAATCATGCGGACGTTGGGAGGCTGGATGAGGCGCGAGGTGCCGGCCAGGTCCGCGGCGGTGTAAGTGCACCAGTTGCACACAAATGCGATGATCTTTGGTTCATGTTCTCCCATGTGATCCTCCCATGGATGTTACATGGCTTCGAGGAGCCCCTCGATTTCGGCAAATACCTGTTTGGCGGTAAAGTGTTTGATGCGGGCGGCGCCGCTGGGACAAAATCCCGCACAGCTGCCGCACCCCTTGCACAGGGCTTCGTTGACCACGGACACCCCCTTTCGGGGATTGAACTCGATGGCATTGTAGGCGCACAACTGGATGCAGGTCCGGCACCCGGCGCAGACGTCCGGGTCGATCCAGGAGGTGGTGGGGGCGATCTCCACCTTTCCCCGGGGGGCCAGGGCGAGGGCCTGGGCGGCGGCGCCCGAGGCGTGGGAGACGGCATCGGGGATGTCCTTGGGGCCCTGGCAGGTCCCCGCCAGAAAAATCCCGTCGGTGGCCGTGGAAAGAGGCCCCAGCTTGGGGTGCTCCTCGAGAAAAAAGCCGTCTCCTCCCTGATTGATCCCAAATACGCGGGCCACTTCGGAAGCGTCTTTGCGGGCTTCCATGGCCGTGCACAGGATCACCATGTCTACGGGAATCCGCAGCTTTCTTCCCAGCAGGGTGTCTTCGGAAACGATGATGAGCTTTCCCTGCTCGCCGGGATGCAAGGCGTCCCCGGTGATCTCGGCGGGCTTTCCCCGGATGAAGGTCACGCCCTCCTCCTGGAGCCTGCGGTAGAACTCTTCGTATCCTTTTCCAAAGCAGCGCATGTCGATGTAGAAGTTGTAGACCTTTGTGTCGTGGCCCACCTTTTCCTTGATGAGGTGACCGTATTTGAGGGCGTACATGCAGCACACCCGGGAGCAGTATTCGTGGTAATTGTGGTCCCGGCTCCCCACGCAATGGAGGATCCCGACGCTCTGGGGGGAAGCGCCGTTCTTCATGAGAATCCGGCCTCCCGTAGGACCCACGGCGTTGTTCAGGCGCTCGAACTCGAGGCCGGTGTACACCTCGGGGAATCGACCATACCCGTATTGCTTGAGGGGAGTGGGGTCCAGGATGTCAAATCCCGTAGCCAAAACGACGGTCCCGACTTTGAGCTCCAGGGTTTCCTCCCGGATGTCGTGGTCCACGGCGTTGCGTTCGCAAGCCCGCACACATTCCATACACTCGGAGCAAACCCCGCAGTTGAGGCACCGGGAGGCCTCCCGTGCCGCTTCCTCCTCGTCAAGTCCCAGGGAGACTTCGTCGAAGGACCCGGTGCATTCGGAGGCCGGACGGTGCCGAAGAACCGCCCGGGACTCGGGGGCCGTGTGATCGGGGACCTCCCGCCAGTCGTGTCCCTCGGGCTTTTGGGCCTCCACGGAGGCGGCATAGGCGTCCATGTCCTCGCCGCAGAGATAGGCGTGAATGGCATCCGAGGCGCTGCGCCCGGCGGCGATGGCGTCGATGACCGTGGCGGGGCCGCTCACCAGGTCTCCCGCCGCAAAAACGCCGGGGACGGAAGTCTGCATGGTGTGGCGATTGACGAGGACCGTATTTCGCCGGGACCGTTGGACCCCCGCGGCCTCGATCCATTGTGCCGCAGGTTCCTGGCCGATGGCGGGGATGACGGCGTCGCACTCGATGACGAATTCCGACCCCGCGACGGGGATGGGCCTTCTGCGGCCGCTCTCATCGGGGGGCCCCAGCTCCGTGCGAATGCACTGGAAGCCCGTCACCCGTCCCTCCGAGCCCAGGATCCCCACGGGCGCCGTCAGATAGTGGATCACGACCCCCTCTTCCAGGGCGCCTTCTATTTCCTCGGCATACGCGGGCATTTCCTCGCGACTGCGCCGATACACGACGGTGACGGTCTCACAGCCCAGACGCAGCGCCGTTCGAGCGGCGTCGACGGCGACGTTGCCCCCCCCCACAATCACCACCTTTTTCCCGGGGGCCCGGCGGTTGCCCAGGTTCACCCGCCGCAGGAATTCCACGGCATCGATCACTCCCTGCAACTCTCCTTCCCCGGGGACATTCATTTTGAGGCTCGAGTGGGCTCCCAGTCCCAGGAAAACCGCCTGAAACCCTTCCTGCCTCAAATCGTCCAGGGTGAAGTCCCTGCCCAGGCACTTGCCGGTGCGAACCCCGATCCCCAGGCGCAGAACGTGGTCGATTTCCCGGTCCAGCACCTCCGGCGGGAGCCGATAGTCGGGGATTCCCACCCGGAGCATACCGCCCAGGACGTCCAGGGCTTCGAAGACGGTCACCGAGTACCCTTTGAGCCGCAGGTAGTAGGCCGCGGTCAGGCCCGCGGGACCCGATCCGATGACGGCGATCTTTTCAGGGCGGTCCGAAATGGGGGGCAAGGGCAACTGGGCCAGGTCCGTCCGGTCCGCCGCGAACCGTTTGAGATCCCGTATGGCCAGGGGCACGTCCACTTCCACCCTGCGGCACTGGAATTCGCAGGGATGAGGACAGACCCGACCCAGGACCCCGGGAAAGGGGACCTTTTCGAGAATCAGCTGCACCGCCTCGCGGTACTTGCCCCGGGAGATCAGCTGGACGTAGCCTTGGACGTTGATGCCCGCCGGGCACGTAAGGGTGCAGGGGGCCCGGTCCTTTTTCTCGATGCAGAAGGTGATGGGAACGGCTTGGGGAAAATAGCGGTAAATGGCCTTGCGAGTGCTGAGGAACTCGTCGAACCGGTTGGGCACCGAAACCGGGCATGCGTCGGCGCATTGGCCGCACCCCGTGCACCGGTCTTCCCTCACGTACCGGGGTTTGCGGCGGATCTTGGCCGTGAAGTTTCCCACGAAGCCGTTTAGCTCCACCACTTCGCTGTAGGTGAGCAGGTGAATGTTGGGGTCCTGATAGACGGCCACGGTCTTGGGGGTGGAGATGCAGGCGGCGCAATCCAGGGTGGGGAAGGTCTTGTCGAATTGAACCATGTGGCCGCCGATGGAGGGGTCCCGTTCCACCAGGTAGACGTGGTGTCCGGCTTTGGCGATGTCCAGGGAGGCCTGAATGCCCGAGATGCCCGCTCCCACCACCAGCACGTCCGGGTGGACCGCGACCTCCCGGCGAACCAGGCCCTGGTGGAAGTTCACCCGGTTGATGGCGGCGGCGGCCAGGGACTTGGCCTTGTGGGTTGCCTCGTTGGGATCTTCCGTCACCCACGAGCAGTGCTCCCGCACACAGGCCATCTGGAAGTAGTAGGGGTTCAGCCCGGCCCGCCCGCAGGCTCCCTGAAAGGTCTTTTCGTGGAGGCGGGGGGAACAGGATGCCACCACCACCCGGTTGAGCCCGAGCTCGCGAATGTCTTTTTGGATCATTTCCTGGCCGGGGTCCGAGCACATGAACTTATAATCCCGGGCGACCACGACGCCCTGGAGACCCCGGGCAAACTCGACCACCTCCTCGGTGCGGACCTTGCCGGCAATATTGGTCCCGCAATGGCAGATATAGAAACCGATTCTCTTCAGCATTCTGAAACCTCTTGGGGTTGTGCGGTCACCCGCCGTTCGGGAACCGGGGCCTTGTTTCACCCCCGGCCATGAACGCCCTCGACCCCTGCAGTCGGGGGCGGAACGCCCGAGCCTTGCCGTTCCGTGGTGTGGTTCGGGCATGATTCCGGTCTATTGGAGACGATGGGAAGAGGATCTCCGCCGTCACGCGTTGTGCGGGGCGGATGGGGGAAGAGGCAAGTTCCATGATCGGTCTTCTTCCGCATACGCCGGCCGTCTCTCGGAAGCTACGGTGGGGGTTCGCGGTTCCCGGGAGAGTTGGGGGTCCATGAAGACTGACTTCGTTCCAGCGAGAGGGTCAAGATTCGATGTCGGGTGTCAGGTTCAGGAGGAGGGCTGCCGTTTCGAGGCCCGGCGGGGGCCGATTCTGGAAACCGATTGTGAGATTCCAGGGGAGATCGGGATTCCTGCACATGGTCATTATGCATATTCAGTGCTCCGGGGTCTAGATGAAACTTTTCACAATATGAAGGGTTGCTTGTCATTCCTTCGTCCAAAGGGACGAGCAGGTGAAAGGATCATGGGGTTGGCCGGTGGGTTCCGCCTCCCCCGCATCCTTTCGTTTTCGACGAAACCCACCGGACCCGATCACCCGGCCGAATGCCATCAAACAAAGGCCGTGCCAAAAGGAATGCAGGGAATTTTGATGAGGAATTCACAAGGAGACGGGGATCGTGTGATTTTTGCGACAAGGTTCATTATGTCCCCAAGCGGTCATTCGATGGAAACGGATGGTTCCCATGCAGGGAGTTCACTTCGCCCCCAACGAAAAGGACCCTTCCCAGGCTGGCACAAGCTTCATTCTGCTGCGGGAAACCGAACCACAAACGTGGATCCTTCGTCCATTTCACTTTTCACTTCAATTCTTCCCCCGTAGTCCTGGACAATCCCGTAGCTGATGGAAAGGCCCAGCCCCGTTCCCTGCCCCACCTTCTTGGTGGTGAAAAAGGGCTCGAAAATCTTTCCCCTCAGATGCTCGGGAACGCCGATTCCCGTGTCGGCCACTTCAATGAACACCCATCCTTTTTCGCATCGGGTCTTGAGTCGAATCTCCTTGTCGAGATCCCTTCTTCCCGTTCTTTCAACCTTCTGCTCAATGGCGTCCCGGGCATTGACGAGCAAGTTGATGAAGACCTGCTCGAGCCGGTTTGCATCCGCCAGGACCGGGGGGAGATCTTCGGCCAACTCCTTGACCACTCGTATCTTCCGCAGCCTCAACTGCTGGTCGAACATTTCGTGGGCCCGGCTCAAGGCGTCGTTGACGGAAACCGGCTGCTTGGTCACTTCCGCTTTTCGCCCGAAATCACGAAGGTGATTGATGATCTTGGCCGCACGATCCACGTAGGCGTCGATCTCCTCGGCCATGGTCCGCAGGATGTCCGGAGAGATGTCTTCCCCTTTTTGCACCTTCCTCAAAAGGTAGTTCCCGGCCGTCTTGATCACGGACAGGGGTTGGTTCAGTTCGTGGGCCACCCCTGCGGACATTTCTCCCAGGGTGGCCATCTTGCTGGTTTGGATCAATTGCTGCTCGGCCAAGAGCCTCTTGGTGATGTCGCTTGCCACCACGAGCAACGCCCGCCGCTCCGAATACTCCGTGGGCGACACGTGCATGTCCACGAAAATGGTTTCCCCCCGACGAGTGATGTGCCGGACCTGGTTGAGGACCCGGGAGGACGGCAATCTTCCGGCGTAACTCCCCTGCTCCGCCTCTTCGAAGAGGTCCAGAAAGGATTGATGCACCATGCTTTTCCCGTCGAAGCCGTATAAGGCGGACGCACTCTCGTTGCAGTCGAGAATCTCCAAATTCTCCCCATCCACCACGAACACGGCATTGGGAATGTTGTTGAAGATTCCGTGGTATTTCCGTTCCGATTTGAGGATTTCCTGCTCGAGCCGCTTGGCTTCGGTGATGTCCAAACTGATTTCCATCACGGCACAGACTTCCCCGGCGGCCGTTCGAATGGGGGAGGTTCGCACAAACCAGCGGCTCTCGGTGCCGTCACGGTTGAGCACCACCTCTTCCCCCACGTGATTCTCCCCATCCCGGAAAGTCTGGAGGACGGGGCATTCCTCGCACCGATCCCGGCGACCCTTGTAGGCCCGGTAGCAGAACTCGCCCGGGGTCGGATTGAACCGGCGATCGATCTCCTGGTTGAACTGGATGATTCGGAGCTCCCGATCCTGGACGGTGATGCAGCAGGGGACCTGTTCGAAAAGACGCTGGTATTCCTCCCGCTGCTTGTTGAGGGTCTCCTGCTTTTCGGCGATTTCCCGTCCCATTTGCTGGATGGACAGGGCAAGCTGGCCGATCTCGTCCTTCCGATTGGTCCCGTCGGGGTTCCGATACAGGCCGGAGCCGATCATGCGTGTGGTCTGGATGAGGTTTCGAATGGGCAAATTCACAAAGAAGAAGAAAAAAACCGTGATGAAGGAGGCAACCCCCAGAAAAGAAAAGAGGGCCAGAGCAATGATTCCCTCCTTGTGAGAACGGATCTCGTTGTCCATGCGGCTGAGGGAAAACACCACGTCCAGGGCGCCCAGGACCTTCTTCCCGGCCGGATGGTAGTGGCAGGAAGCTTCGGAACAGCCGGGTTCGTTGTAGATAGGGCTGATGATTCCCAGGAGCCGCTCGCTTTCCCCAACCTTCAAGACCCGGGTGCGTTCCCCCAGGGGGACCGTCTCGAGGGGGGACTCGCCTCGATGGCAAATGATGCAGGCCTCCGCCCGAATATCGGTGGAGTTCTCCACCTCTTCGGCCAGGTTGGAGAACTTGATCCGTCCTTCCTTGTTGTAGATCCGGATGATTCGGATGTCCGGCCGGCGACCGATGTTGAGGATGATCTGGTTGATGTCGTCCCGGGCGTTGAGCATCATGGCATAGTGGGCGCCCAGCTTGATGGTGTTGCCCAGCCGGTCGGCCTCCTCGACCATGTGACCCATGGCGTTCGTCTCATGGTACCGGATGTTGGCATAGGCCCAGACGGAAATGCTTCCCAGAAGAATCACCCCGACCCATAAAATGAGTTGAACGGTGAGACTTTGGCGTATGAGCGAGATCTTTTCCGACATCCTTCTCCTCGGGGATGGGTACGCTTGGCTCCCGTTGTTTTCCCGGGCAGACGATCCCGATCTTCGGGTGAACTACGGGAATAATCAAGAACCGGGCCAAGACAACCCGGATGCAAACGGAACCTGCCGCAGCCGTTGGGCGGGCGATTCTCCCGGCCGGGGTCCCGGAGGGGGAACCCCGTCCACCGGGCGCGATTTGTTCCCTCCCTTCCCGGGAGAATCCGGTGGATGGTGCCGTGAGGGGGCCTGTGAGCGTGTTACAAGGGACTAAATGCCGGCGGCGGCGTCCTCAGAAACGGCCACTGGGAAATCGGGGCGGGGGGAAGCCCGATGAGCCGCATCATGCCAGGTTGTGCCGCTTCATTTTGCGCCGCAAGGTATTCTTGTCGATGCCCAGCTCCCGGGCTGTGGCCATCCGGCGCCATTCATTGCGTTCGAGGGCTTCCCGGATGGCACGCTTTTCGATGTCCCGGAGGGTCAATCCCCCGTAGTCGGGGCACCCCTCTGCCTGCCCGCGCAGGTAATCGGGAAGGCACTTGGGCTGGATCAGCCCCTCTCGACAGAGGATGAACGCGTATTCGATCACGTTTTCCAGCTCCCGGATGTTTCCCGGCCATTCATGGCGCATGAAGATGGCCAGGGCCTCATGGCTCAATCCAAGGATGTTCTTGTTCTTGAGCTTGTTCATCTTATCGATGAAATGTTCGGCCAGGAGGGGGATGTCCTCTTTTCGGCGGGCGAGGTTGGGGAGTTCCAGCTTGATGACATGAATCCGGTAGTAGAGATCCCTGCGAAAGGAGCCTTCCTCCACCATTTTTGCCAGGTCCCGGTTGGTGGCGGCCACGACGCGCACATCCGCCTTCACGGATTTCGATGAACCCAGGGGTTCATAGGAATGGGATTCGAGGACCCTGAGAAGTCTCACCTGCAGGGCGGGGGAGATATCCCCGATTTCGTCCAG
>JARKQW010000469.1 GCA_029974695.1 Syntrophobacteraceae bacterium
AGGAGATGAAGGAGCAGGGGGGATCTCGAACCGGCCGGGCGCTAATTTGACCACCGGTTTTGATTCGTCCCCCCGGGAAATCCCAATGCGGCAAGAATCCTCGCCCAAAGCCGTCGTCCTCTTGTCGGGCGGCGTAGATTCCACCACGTGCCTGGCCGTGGCGAAGAAGGAAGGCTTCGATCTGTACGCCCTCAGCTTCTTCTACCACCAGCGTCACGGGGTCGAAATCGAGGCGGCCCGGCGGGTGGCCACGGCCTTCCGGGTGAAAGAGCACCTGGTTCTCGATCTGCCTCTGAACCGCATCGGCGGGTCCGCCTTGACCGACGCCATCGAGGTGCCCAAGGACACCCCCGGGGCTGCCATGGAGGTCGGGATTCCGGTCACCTACGTTCCCGCCAGGAACACCATTTTCCTGTCGCTGGCCCTGGGCTGGGCGGAGGTCCTCGGGGCCGCCGACCTCTTCATCGGGGTCAATGCCGTGGACTATTCCGGGTATCCCGACTGCCGGCCGGAATTCATCCGGGCCTTCGAGGCCATGGCCAATCTGGCGTTGAAGGCAACCGTGGAACAGCGCATGACCATGCGCATTCACACCCCCCTCATGCACCTGTCCAAGGCCCGGATCATCCGGTACGGTGCGGAACTTGGAGTGGATTACTCCCTGACCCATTCCTGCTACGACCCGGACCCTCGAGGCAGGGCATGCGGGCGGTGCGACAGCTGCGTGCTCCGGTCCCGGGGATTCCGGGAAGCGGGGATCCCGGACCCCGCCGCGGCAGGGTAGGGAGACGGGAGGAAACCAAGAAGACGGGAAGATCCTATGAGCGACACCGTACACTGCGAACCGACCCAACTGGGGCGTGAGGTCCCGTTGCCGAAAAGCCCTGCGGAAGCCCGCCTCGAGACCATCCCCAACCGCGGACAAGAAATCGATTACGTGGTTCGCCTCACCTCCCCGGAATTTACCACCCTGTGTCCCATCACCGGCCAGCCGGATTTTGCCGTCATCATCGTGGATTATGTGCCCCGGCAGCGGTTGGTGGAAAGCAAATCCTTCAAGTTGTTCCTGGGGAGCTTTCGCAACCAGGGAATGTTCCACGAAGACTGCACCGTGACCATTCACAACCGGTTGAAAGAGGCCATGGATCCCAAGTACCTGCGGGTGGTCGGCCTCTGGAATCCCCGCGGTGGAATCCCCATCGACGTGGTGGTTCAAACGGGGGAGCTGCCTCCCCGCTGCGACCCCCTGCCCCTGGGGGGCTGCAGCTATCGGGGCGGCAGGCAGTGACGACTCGATTGCCCAGGAGACAAAAGCGCGCCATGAAACCGTCCCGGAAAATCGGGGCCTGGATGATCGGAGCCCTGGGTTCCATTGCAAGCACCGTGATTCTCGGCGCCGTCCTCATGCGAAAGGGGCTTGCCCGTCCCACGGGAATGATCACCGAAAAGGACCCCTTCGATCAACTGGACCTGTGTCCCGTGGAGGACCTGGAATTCGGAGGATTCGACATTCGGGACGGGACCTTTCTCTCGAACGTGCGCAGGACCCTCGATCAATTCCCGGGGCTGGACCGCAACCTCCCGGACCGGGTGGCTCGAGAGTTGGCGGAGGTGGATTCGGAGATTCGAAAAGGCACCGTCGTCAACTGCGGGGAGGCCATCGCGTCCCTGGCTTCCGACCCTTCTCCCCGGGCATGCGCATCCCTTACGGAGGAAGTGGAACGACTGCGTGCCTGCCTGCGGGATTTCAAGGAGAGGAGGGGGCTGGCCGAGGTGGTCGTCGTCAACCTGGCCTCGACGGAACCTCCCCTCGAGACCCCGTTGGGTCATGCGGACCGTGCCTCCCTGGAAAACTGCCTGCGTACCGACAGCCGGGAATCCGTCCGGGCGAGCACCCTGTACGCCTACGCCGCCATTGGGGAAGGATTTCCCTACGTCAACTTTACCCCTTCGAGCGGGGCGTTGACCCCCGGGCTGATCGACCTGGCAAAGGACTGCGGGACGCCCGTCATGGGAAACGACGGCAAGACCGGCGAGACCCTCATCAAGTCGGCCCTGGCTCCCATGTTTCACGATCGGAACCTCGAAATCCTCAGTTGGGAAGGCTTCAATCTGTTGGGAAACATGGACGGTCGAGTCCTGAAACACCCCGAGAATCGAAAATCCAAGATCGAAACCAAGGACCATCTCTTGCCGAAGATCCTCGGGTACTCCCCCCACTCGAGGGTCCACATCGACTATGTGCCGTCCCTCGAGGACCAGAAGACCGCGTGGGATTTCATCCATTTCCGGGGGTTCCTGGATGCCCGCATGTCCCTCCAGTTCATCTGGCAGGGGTACGATTCCCTCCTGGCGGCTCCCCTGGTGCTGGACCTGGTGCGGTGGGCCGAGTACGCCAAGAGGAACGGGGAGTCGGGGCTGATGCCGCACCTGGCCTCCTATTTCAAGGCGCCCCTCGGGGTGGCCCAACACCGCTTTCACGCCCAGTACGAGATGCTCTTGGACTATGCCCGCCGACGGATGAATTCGACCTCATGAAGCTCTCCTACAGCACCAACGGTTTTGTGCACGGACCCCTCACCCAAGCGGTGGAATCCATCGCCCGTATCGGGTACCGGGGAGTCGAACTCCTGGCCGACCGGCCACACATGGACCCTTGCTCCTTTTCGGCCGGGGACCTGTCCCGCCTGAAAGAAACCCTTGCCCGGACGGGAATCCGGGTGGCCAATATCAACGCCAACACCGCCGCCGCGTATTACGGGAGGGACTTCTGGGAGCCCCTTTTCGAACCTTCCCTGGCCCATCCGGACCCGTCCCTGCGGCAATGGCGGATCGATTACACCCGCCGATGCATCGACCTGGCCGCCGAGCTCGACTGCCGGAACGTGAGCGTCACCTCCGGCCGGATGCAACCGGGAGTGCCCCCCGACCGGTCTCGAGAACTGCTCGAGGAATCCCTGGAAAGGGTCCTCAGGCACGCCCGGGGCCGAGGAGTTCGCATCGGGATGGAATACGAGCCGGGCCTCTTGGTGGAACGGTTCGAGGAATGGCGGGCCCTGGCGGCGCAGCTGAATTCCCCGGTCTTTGGCGCCAACTGGGACGTGGGACACAGTCACGTGCTGGGGGAAGATCCGGGCGAAGTGATCGAGGGCCTCCAGCCCCGCCTTTTTCACGTCCACGTGGAAGACATCCGGTCCCGCAAGCACTATCACCTCATTCCCGGCGAGGGGGACATGGACCTTGCCCACCTCATGGATCTTTTTGCCCGGCACCGATACGAGGGGTTCTTGACCGTGGAGCTCTACACCTACCCGCATCGGGCCGAAGAAGCGGCCCGCAGGTCGTTGGAGGTGCTCCGGCCCATGGTCCAAGGTGCTATCGCGAGAAGACAGGAAAGGGAAACCCGATGAAATTTGCTTTTAGTGCCAACGCCTTCCGGCGACACACCTTGGCGGAAGCCATCGAGACCGTCGCTCGATTGGGATATGCAGGGATCGAGATCATGGCCGATGTTCCCCACGCCTTTCCCCTACACCTCACCGACGGGGACGTGCGGGATATCGGTCGGCGGCTTTCGGACCACGGCCTCGAGATCTCGAACCTCAACGCCTTCATGCACCACGCCGACGGAGATACGTACCATCCGTCCTGGATCGAGGCGGACCCAACCCTTCGAGCCAAGCGAATCGACTATACCCTCCGCTGCATCGAGCTGGCCCGGAAACTGGGTGCCCCCACCCTGTCCACGGAACCCGGAGGGCCGCTCCCGGGGATTTCCCGACAGGAGGGGCTCCGGTGGTTTCTCGACGGGCTGGCGGCCGTGGAAGGAGCGGCCCGGGACGCCGAAATCCGGATTCTCATCGAACCCGAGCCCGGCCTGCTCATCGAGAACAGCACCCAGTTCCGGGAAATCATGGAATCCCTCCCCACGGACGTTTTCGGGCTCAATTTCGACATTGGGCACTTCTTCTGCGTGGGAGAGGACCCGTCGCAACTGGTGGTGGGCCTCAAAGATTTCACCCACCACTTCCACCTCGAAGACATTGCCGCGTCCCGGGAACACTATCACTTGATTCCCGGGGAAGGGGCCATCGATTTTTCCGCGGTGTTGGGGGCCATACGGAACATCGGTTTTCAAGGCTTCGTGACCATCGAGCTCTATACCTACGAAGACCGCCCCGAGGAAGCCGCCCGCAGGGCCCTCGTAGGGGTCAGGTCTCCGTATGGCTTATC
>JARKQW010000480.1 GCA_029974695.1 Syntrophobacteraceae bacterium
CTCGGGGCCCTGTTCTTGATTTTCCCCGGCGGATGTTCACAGTCCCGCCCCGTGCCCACGGCGCCCAAGGCGGTCCTCGAGGCGGTCCCCGAGCCTGCCCCGAGCCCGGATCCGTCTGTCCTGCCCGGCCCGTCTTCGAACCCGACCCCCTCTTCCCATCTTACCGTGGAGAAGGCCGTCGAGGAGGCCCTGGGGGCCAGCCCCGAGCTCGAGCAGATCCTCCATCGCGTGGAGGCGGCCGGGGAACAGGTCCGCCAAGCCCAGGCCGCGTTCTACCCTCGGCTGGTCCTCACCGAGGACTTTCACGGGACGGACAATCCCATGTATGCCCTCATGGACCTGATCAACCAGGAACGTTTTCGACTCAAGATGCCCGGGGGTAAATCCACTCCTGGGGGATTCGACCCCTTTTCGAACCTGGGACGGCAACAGAACCTGGCCTCCCGCATTCGAGGAGAATGGTCCCTGTTTGAAGGAGGAAGGCACCTCCATGATCGACGGGCGGCCGCCTATGGACGGGACTCGGTGAGAGCCGAGCTGGGAGCCGCCCGCAACCGGTTGGTGGCCAAAGTCATGGAAGTGTACTTCCAGTGGCTTCAGGCGATCGCTTTCATCGAGGTGGCCGAAAAGGCCCATGAGGCGGCCCGCACGGACGAGGAACTGGCCGTCGCCCGGCTCAAGGCGGACACGGTCCTCCCCACGGAAGTGACGCGGATGAAAGCCCGCACCGCCGAGGTTCACGGGGACCTGGTGAGCGCCGGGACCAGCGCCCGCAAGCTCCAGGCCGCCATGGAACGGCTGCTGGCAAGACCCATCGTCCCCCGGGAAATCCCCGATCCCGCCCTGGTCGCCTCCCTGCCCTTCCACCCGACCGCAACGCCGGTGGAAAACCCCGTAGGAAAGGCCCTGTCCCAAAGGCCCGAGGTCCAGGCGGTGGATGCGGTCATCGCGGCCGCCCGGGAGCGCATGAAGGCCGAGACGGGAAACATCTTTCCCAAAATCGGCTCCACCGCTCATTACGAGTGGAATACCGAAGACCTGAGCCGCAGCGTGGGGAGTTGGTTTGTGGGGCTTTCGGCCACGTGGCCCCTTTTCGAGGGAGGTGCCTCCGTATCCCGGATCCAGGAGGCGCGCCTTCGCTTGAAGGAGATGGAAGCCCGGGGAAAACAGGTGGCCCTGGACATTGCCCTCGAAGTCCGCCAGGCGGAGCTCTCCCTCCAGGAAGCCATGGAAAAGATCCTGATCGCCGATGAGAGACGAAAGTGGGCCCGGCAGGCCATGGAAGAGGTTCGACACCTGTACCGAAACGAAATGGTTACCGTGGACGCCCTGCTCCAGTCCGAGGTTTCCTGGAACCGGGCGGAGGTGTCCTATGTGGCGGCCCTCTTCGAGGGCAAGATTGCCTATGCCTTATTGAGACAATCCATGGGGGATTTTGCCGACTGGGTGGAGAAAGAACATGGGAACGGGTCCTTCTCGGGAAAGTAAGGGGGAAAGCGTTGTGCTACGGGAAGTCCTCAAGGGAATTGGGGTCCTGGCAATCCTGATTTTTCTCATGATGTGGCTGGGGGGTGCTTTCGTCTCGAAGGTCCGGCCCGGCCCGGCGGCGGAAAAAGGGGAGCCGGTCCCCGTAAAAACCCGAAAGGTGGAACGGCGCGAATATCCGCTGGTCCTGGACCAGGTTGGGACCGTCCGCACCCGGACCGAGGCGACCATTTCCTCGAAAATCATGGCCCAGGTGGAGGAAA
>JARKQW010000486.1 GCA_029974695.1 Syntrophobacteraceae bacterium
GAAATATCCCGTGGTCGATTTCAAGGTGGGCCTGGTGGACGGGTCCTTCCACCCGGTGGATTCCTCGGAAATGGCTTTCAAGATCGCGGGCTCCATGGCTTTCAAGAAGGCCATGGGAGATGCCAAGCCCACCCTGCTGGAACCCATCATGGTGATGGAAATCACCGTCCCGGATGACTGCATGGGAGATGTCATCGGGGATCTGAATTCCCGGCGCGGCAGGGTCCTGGGAATGGAAAGCAAGGGAAAGAAACAGATCATCCGAGCCAACGTGCCCCACGCCGAGGTGCTCAAGTACGCCCCGGACCTTCGGTCCATGACGGCCGGGCGGGGCATGTTCACCATGAAGCTGTCCCATTACGAGGAGGTCCCGGCAGCTTTGCAGGAGAAGATCATCGAAGCGGCCAAGGAAGAGTGAAGACCTCGCGGAAGACTTCCTTCGGGGGAACGGACCCCCGTTCCCCCGGATCCGCTGGATCCCGATTCGAACAAGCCTTTCAAGATCGTCAAATCCACCTCGAGTCGTTGTCAGGGAGGACCCTGCTTTCCCTGGGGAAGATGTCTTCCCGGGATTGCCGCTTGCCGGGGTGATCGGTTCTGCGGCCGGGACCGTCCCATGATCAGGAGATGGCACATAGGATGGAAGTGGAACAGACCCCCGGGCCGGGCTTTTCGGGTACCGTCGAAGGCATTGCCCTGACCGAACTGGTCCAGCTGCTCTGTCTCGCCCGGTTGGACCAGTGTGTCGCCGTGCGGGTGGGGGAGGTTTCCGGGCAGATTGCGGTGGCGGCCGGGCAGGTGGTCCACGCGGTCCTGGGGGAGGTCCAAGGGGAAGAGGCCGTCTACGAACTCCTGGGATGCGGGCACGGTTCCTTTGAAACCAAACCGTTGGAAGAACAGCCGGTCCAGTCCGTTTCCAAGGGATGGGAATACCTTCTCGTCGAATCCGTGCATCGCCGGAGGAAGGCGGGAGCAGGGACCGGACCGGAGCATGCTCCGGGACGGGGCGGATTCGAGCCCGAGGGATTCCGCGGGCTTCTCCGGGGGATTCAATTGGTGGACCTCATCCAGTTGATCTGCTCCTCGGGAGTCGACTGCCGGGTCGAGGTGGAGGCGGGGTCGAAGAAGGGCACGTTGCTGATTCGCTCGGCCCAGGTATGCCAGGCACTCACCGAAGACCTGACAGGGGAGGAGGCCTTCTACCGCATCCTTTCCTGGCGGGACGGCCGCTTTCAAATGAGTGCCGGTCCCCAAGAGGTGGAAAAGGTAGTCCGGAAGCCGTGGGAACATCTCCTGGTGGAGGCCATGCGACTCCGGGACGAAAGCCCCCCCGGCGACGCATCCGAAGGCCCGCAAACTCCCGAGTCCCTCGTCCAGCGAGTCGGGAAAATGAAGGTGAACGACAAGGTCCGCCTTGCCATGATGGGGGACAAGGAATGCCGATCCCTTCTCATGCGGGATCCGAATCGCCTGGTCCAGGCGGCCATCATCGGCAACCCGCGAATCACCGACGGGGAAATCGCCGCCTTCGCCAATTCCCGAAACGTGGATGACGAAGTCCTTCGGAAAATCGCATCCAATCGTGAATGGGTGAAATCCTACGCCATCCGGATGGCGCTGGTGACCAATCCCAAAACGCCCCTGCCCATCGCGATCAAACTGGTGCCGACCTTGACGCAGCAGGACCTCAAACAGCTTGCCAAGAGCAAAACCGTTCCCATCGGGGTCGCTCAGGCGGCCCGCAGGATCACTTTCCAGAAAGAGTGACCCGGACGGCGGGTCCCCGCTCGGTTCGACGGGGGCATGTCCGGGCAGGAAACGGGCAAGGGTTCGATCCCCCTCGCCGGTTCCCGGGAGTGTGCGCGCAGTGCTCGAAATGAGAGATGAGGACAAGACAAGAGAGCAGCTCCTCGAGGAATTGGCCGGGTTGCGTCGGAGAGTCCTCGACCTGGAATCCCTGGAAAACGAACACCAGCGCCTGTTGCAGGCCCTGCGTGAAAGCGAGGAGCGTTTCCGCTTTATGGCGGAGACCACCGGGGACGTCCTGTACCGCCTCAAGTATCATTGCATGAAATTCGACTACATCAGTCCTTCCGTGGTGAAGCTTATCGGCTACTCCCCCGAAGAGATCAACGCCCTGGGGTTTTCCAGTCTGATCATGAGCCTCGAAGGTCTCGAGGGCAACACCCTCTCCACGGAGGAACTTACCCGAAACCGCAAGGAGGGCAAAACAGGCGAATACCGGGCGGATTATCTCATCAAGACCAAAAGCGGGGACCTGAAGTGGGTGGGAGACCACTCCTTTCCCTGGCGGGACGAGACCGGGAAGTCCATCGGGTCCGTGGGAATCCTGAGCGACATTACCGAGCGCAAGCGGGTGGAGGCGGCCCTTCGGGAGATGAACCAGGAATTGCATCGCCTGGTGACCCTGGACGGCCTGACCCAGGTGGCGAATCGTCGAAGATTCGATGAGTTCCTCGGCCAGGAGTGGAGAAGGATGAGGCGCGAGCAGGGTCCCCTGTCCCTGATCCTCTGCGATATCGACCACTTCAAACTCTACAACGATTCCTACGGCCACCAAGTGGGGGACGATTGTCTTCGTGTGGTGGCCCAGGCCATCCGAAAAAGCGTCAACCGCCCCACGGACCTGGTCGCCCGCTACGGAGGGGAAGAGTTTGCCGTGATTCTTTCGAACACCGATTCCAAGGGGGCGGTGCGGGTGGCGGAAAACATACGCCGGGAGGTTCAGACCCTGCAAATTGCCCATTCCTCATCTTCGGAACGCCGCTACGTGACGATCAGCTGCGGGGTCTCGAGCATGATTCCCACCGAAACGCGCCCGGCGGAAACCCTCATCGCCCTGAGTGATGAGGGACTCTACGAAGCAAAAAAGAGAGGGCGCAACCGGGTGGTCCTGAAAACCCTTGAGGAACCCGCTTGAGCCCGTCCATTGGCGATTGGATCCCGGCATGGGATTCGCCCCCCCCCCCGCCCCCGTGGGCGCAAGAGGTCCAAGGGGAAGGTCCAATCCCCCCTACACTCCCCTGTCCAACTCACGGGCAACGGGCACAATGGCGCTTACGGGGCAGGCCTCCACGCATGCCAGGCAGTACCTGCAGGGAAGCTTGTCCGGGTCCTCCCCCTCGCATGTGGCTTCGATGACGCTTTCGTACCCGTTTCGCACCAGCCTCAAGAGCGGCTTCTCGTTGTTTTGCCCGCAGACGAAGAGACACTTGCGGCACAAAATGCAGCGGGCCGGGAGCAGATCGAAGCAAGGGTGCTTGAGAACGGCCAGGTCCCTGCCCAGTTCCTCAAATTTCGTCGGTTTGAGACGAACTTCCAGGGTCTTGGCAATCTTTTGCAGTTCGCATTTTTTCCGGGAAAGGCAATTCTTGCATTCCATGTGATGGGCGGACATGATCAGCTGAAAGTCCACCCGCTGGAGCTGCCGGAGATGGGGAGTGTCCGTTCGAACCACCATGCCTTCCTTGACCTTCACGCCGCAAGATGCGACAGGTTTTTCTTCGCCTTCCAGTTCCACAATGCAGAGTCGGCAAGACCCGGTGGGCTTGTCCATTTCTTTGAGAAAGCAAAGGTTCGGAATGTAGATGCCGTGATCGAGGCATGCCTGGAGAAGGCTGCTTCCCTCCTCCGCTTCGATTGTCTTTCCGTCGACCGTGATTGAGACCATAGACCATCCTTCGTTGGGAGCGGTGAAGTCCTGTGGATCTGCAGCATCCCGTGCCGCCAATGTCCTCGGGGAGGAGCCGTCGGAGAAAGCGCAAGAATCCATTGTGAATCCAGTACGTTGCGTTATATTCGGGATCCATTCCCCACAAAGAGGCCGGTTCCCGACAATTTGCGGGACTAAATAATCCCTGGACTTGAATCCGTCAAGAGATCGGCCTGATGGATCCCGCCGTCCAACAGGAAGAATTCTTGCTGAGAAACCCGGGGAAGAAAATAGCTCTCCCAAAGGATTCTTGAGACGTCGACCTGCCCGGTGGTCTTGGGGTGGGTGGCGTGCCGGGCAGACGGGGTGCTCCGGGCAGCTTCCCCGAGCACCCAGTGCGCTGAAAGGGGAATCAAACCGGTTCCGCGTTCCGCTGAGACTCATGATCCATGAAAAACCGGCCACGCCGGCTTCCCGGATTGAGCGATTTGGGGGGTACGGATCCCCTTAGGGCGAGCTCTTTATTGGAGAGCTGCGCCCATCCTACCGAAGGCTGATCCTCGCTCGTAAATTTGCCGACGGCCGTCCCGTCCTCGAGAGTGATTGCTTGCGGGAAAAGAGTGTACTGCGCCGTCTTGATGCCGGTCATGACCTCGGCCAGGGCGGCCTCCACGTCCGTTGCGGTGATCTTGCTTCCGGAATCGGCTACCGAGATGGCGGATGCCGCGTGCGCGCCGGAGGCATCGGAGATGTGCGTGGCTACGTCCGTTTGCAGCAGGGCAGGATAAATTTCCACCCAGACCTTCGTCGCCGACTCGACCTCGAAGATATTGCCGACGTAAATGGGGTTGGAGACTTCCGCCACCAGGCCGACCGTCTGGTCGTCCTTTACAAAGACGGCTTTTCCTATGTCGGCGTCGGAAGCGGAGGCGATGTTGAAAAGGAAAACTCCGCGACGGCGCACAAGACAGTCGACTGCCGCCGCCCGAATACAACGTGTGTTTCCGGCAAGGGTGCACGGGGCCGAATTTTTTCAGTAGCGGGCAAATTTTTCTGAATCGGGGCAAAGGTGCTCCCGGCACCACAGGGATCCCCGCAGTGTTAGGTCAGTGCGGTTAGGACAAATGGGGGCTGGTTAGCGTGCGGTGATCGCGAGTCTGAGGCACGGGGTTCGTCTCTTATGGCGGCAACCCGGCGAGGGTGTGCAGATAGTTCCACGGCATCCACTCCCCCGGGGATTGCAGGATCTTTTTCGTGTTCTGCAGGAGGGCCGTGAGATAGGCGAAGGGATTAACGCCGCTGAACCTGCAGGTGGCAATGAGGCTCATGAAGAGGTCCCCCACCCATGCTCTCCGAAGGGACTTGAAGAAGAGTGAGTTTTTTCGGTGCAGGATGCACTGTTTGAGCACCCTTTCGCAAATGTTGTTATCCAGTGGGGCGTTGGGGACCCGCAGAAAGAGCGTCAGAGCGGGCCAGTG
>JARKQW010000494.1 GCA_029974695.1 Syntrophobacteraceae bacterium
TGGGGATCCTCCGGGTGGACCATCCGGATATCGAGCATTTCATCACGTGTAAGACCGACAACGAACGATTGACCAACTTCAACATTTCCGTGGCCGTGACCGACCTCTTCATGGAAGCCGTGGAAAAGGATGCGGACTACGACCTGGTCAATCCCAGGGACGGCCGGACGGTCAAGACTCTTTCAGCGAGGAGGGTTTTCGACCAGATTGTTCAATCGGCCTGGAAAAACGGGGAGCCGGGAATCATCTTCCTGGACACCGTCAACCGGCACAACCCAACCCCCCGGGTGGGCCAAATCGAGAGCACCAATCCCTGCGGAGAACAGCCTCTTCTCCCTTACGAATCCTGCAACCTGGGATCCATCAACCTGGCCAACATGGGTCAAGACGGCTCCATCGACTACGACCGTCTCAAGGCCGTTGTCTGGGACGCCGTTCACTTCTTGGACAACGTGATCGATGTGAACCGGTATCCCCTCCCCAAGATCCGGGAACTGACCTTTTCCAACCGGAAAATCGGCCTGGGTGTCATGGGCTTTGCCGATCTTCTCATCGAGCTGGGGATTCCCTACAACTCGGAGGAAGCCGTTTCCACAGCTGAGAGGATCATGGAATTCATTCAAAGGGAATCCAAAGCGGCATCCGCCGCCCTGGCCGAGCAAAGGGGGAATTTTCCCAACTACCCGGAGTCCCTTTACGACAAGCCCGAAACTCCGTTCATGCGAAACGCCACCACCACCACCATCGCTCCCACGGGCACCATTAGCATCATCTCGGGGTGTTCCAGCGGAATCGAGCCCATCTTTGCCATCAGTTTCGTTCGGAAGGTCCTGGACAATCAGGAACTTATCGAGGTGCATCCCGCCTTCCAGGCGGTGGCCCGGCGAAGGGGGTTCTACTCGGAAGAGCTCATGAAGCGGATTGCCGAACGGGGAAGCATCCAGGATTTCAAGGAGATCCCCGAGGATGTGCGTCGCAGGTTCGTCATCTCCCACGACGTGACTCCCGAATGGCATATCCGCATTCAGGCAGCCTTTCAGAAATTCACGGACAATGCCGTGAGCAAGACCATCAATTTCCCCTTCACCGCTACGGTGGAAGACGTGCAGAATGCCTACATCAGCGCCTACAAGCTGGGTTGCAAGGGTTTGACCATCTATCGGGACGGCAGTCGGGACGTGCAGGTGCTCAACATCCAGCGCAAGCCCAAGTATCCCCAGGTGGAGCCCCGGCCTCGACCGGACAAGACCCTGGGGGTCACCGAGCGCATCAATACGGGGTGCGGAAAGCTTTACGTCACCATCAACCGGGACGAGTACGGCTTTTGCGAAGTGTTCGCCCAGATGGGAAAAGCGGGAGGATGCGCCTATTCCCAGATCGAGGCCACGGGGCGTCTCATCTCCCTGGCCCTTCGCTCGGGGGTCAAGGTCGAGTCCGTCATCCGGCAGATCATGGGGATACGGTGCCCTTCCCCCATCTGGCAAAACGGGGAACAGGTGGTCTCCTGTTCCGACGCCATTGCAAAGGTGCTCAACCACCAGGTACAAACCACCGTCGAGCAGAGCTCGGACCTGATGGGGGCCTGCCCCGACTGCGGAGCGTTCGTGGAACACGAGGGCGGTTGCATCGTTTGCCGAGCGTGCGGTTTCTCGCGTTGCAGTTAGCGCGCGGGCGACCCCTCCGGCGGCCGTGGGGGAGGGATTTTCACACTACACCCCGATGGGGCGCTGTGGAAACACGGGATCATTCTTCTGGGCACAGCCGGATGAGCGCAATGAACCACGAACCGACCTGGGACTTGACCCCCCAGGAAGCCAAGCGCCTGCAGGAAGACCTCGCCTCCCAGGTTTGTCTCCGGCCGCTCCCCACGGATTTTGGCCTGCTGGGAGCGGCGGACATCGGGTATGTGCCTTCGATCCGTCGGCTGGTCGCCGTCATGATGACGTTCCTGTGGCCGGGTCTCGAGCTTGTGGAGAGCAGCCATGTGGTTTGCGACATTTCCCTTCCTTACATCCCGGGTCTTCTTTCCTTCCGGGAAATTCCAC
>JARKQW010000502.1 GCA_029974695.1 Syntrophobacteraceae bacterium
CTCGATGACCGGAAGCCGAGGAACGCACGCCGCCAAGGAACACAGCATGAACCCCAGGGTGAGAAAAGAGGGCAGGGGAGATCTCATCGGAGCTTTTCCAGCTTCTGTCGGATCTTTTCGGGCTCACTGTGCTGGGATTCCAGCGACTTCTGATAGGCTTCCGCCGCTTTGTTCCTCTTCCCCAGGCTCAGGTAGATGTCGCCCAGGTGCTCGAGAATCACGGGGTCCTGGGGCACTCGTTTCAAGGCTTCCAGGATGTATTCGAGGGCCTTTCTGTATTGTCCCATCTTGTAATGGACCCAAGCCATGCTGTCCATGATATAGCCGTCCTCGGGTTCGATCTCGAGGGCCGTCTTGATCATGTGCTTGGCCTCCACCAGGTTTACCCCCATCTCCGCATAGCTGTACCCGACAAAATTCAGGGCGTTGGAATTCCGAGGCTCGATGGCAAGAACCTTGCGCATGACCTCGACGGCTTCCTTCTTCCGATCCATCTTGTCCAGAACGACGCCTTTGCGAAAGAGCAGGTCGACGTCCTTGGAGTTTTTCTCGAGCCCGCGATCGAGTGCCTTGAGTGCCTCCTCGTACTGTTTCTGTTCCTCGTGGAGCATTCCCAGGTAGAGGTAGGTGGCGGGCAGGTCGGGCTGCTTCTGGATGGCTTCCTGCAGGACCTCCATCCCGCTTCGGAAGTCCTTTTTCTTGGCAAAAATGAGGGCCAGTCGGATCTGGGCGGTGTTCCACAGCAGGCTGTTTCGAGAGACCAGGCGGAAATTCAGGATCGCCTGTTCCAGGTCCCCCTTTTCTTCATAGGTGCTTCCCAGGTAGTACACGGCCTGGTCGTAGTGAGGCTGCTCCTGCAGGAGGACCGTAAAGGCCCGAATGGCATCTTCGTAATTCTTCTGCTGAAGGTGGATGATGCCCACCTTGAGGCGACTCTCCGGGTCCTTTCGATTGAGCTTGATGAGCTGTCCGAACAGCAGGAGCGCTTCGTCGAGCTTTCCCTCGCGCATGAAGAGATTCCCGAGCCTGGTCAGGGCCTGGACGCTCGAATTATTGAAGGCCAGAATGCGCTGGTAGGTCTTCTGGGCCTCCTGGAGCCGGTCGGTGACCTCGTAGATGTAGGCAAGGTCCAGGAGAGCGTTCTCGAAGGTCGGGTCCAGGGCCAGGACCTCCAGGTAGATGGCTTCCGCCTGGCTGTAAAACTTCATATCGAGAAAAATCCTGGCCCGGTAATACACGGCCATGGGATTGTCGGGAAACATATCCCTGAGTTGGTCGAAAACCCCCATGGCTTCGGAAAACCGGCCCACCTGGGCATAGAGAGTTCCCAGGAGCAAATAGGCGTCCTCATTGGACGGATTCAGCTCCACCACCCTCTGGTAAGAAGCGATGGCCTGGTCGTAACGGGCCATTCCGGCGTAGAGCTGTCCCAGCAGCATGTGCACCGTCTCGTAGGACGGATCGTAGGTCACCGCCTCTTCTGCCAGCTTGAGGGCCGTTTCGATTTTGCCCTGGCGTAGATACAGGGCGGAGAGCTCCGTGAGAAGAGAGCTGGATCGAGGTTCCTTCTTCAAGGCCCGGTTGTACGCCTCGATGGCCTGGTCGATCTCACTGTTGCGAAGATGGTGCTGGGCCGTGAGATAGTCGAAATAGACGTCCGCCTTGGGAAGGGAAGCGGGTGGGGGTTTTGTGCTGGGAGGTTTGAAAGATTGGGTCACGGTTCCCATCTGGGCGCAGGCGCCGCTGAGAAGAAGAAACAAAAAGGACACGTAGAACAGGAGGTTTCCCGGACCCATGAACGTCACCGCCTAAGGCAAGAAAATACTAATAGAAAACGATAGCCTAGAACTGCGATCAACTATCACATTTGTCGAGTGGCGTCAATGTTTTCCCTTGACGGAAAGGGTCTTTTTCGGGATCGTTCAACATCCGTTTCGGGACTCAAGCTTGAGGGGGCCGGCAAGAGGACGACCCCGGATGAAGCGGGAAGGATCGGACCATCAAAGGGTTGCCCAAAACCTCCTCATCTGAGATAAAGAAAGGACAGGTGGAGCTTGTTCCACCTCTCGACGGGAGGGTCCGGGGGAGGCTGCAAAGCCTGCCCGGGGATCGGTCCCCGCCACCCGATGAAGCGTCGGTCGCCCCTCTCCGGGGATGCACCGGGCGGCGCCCCGACGCTCCCAGCCGTGAACCGGGAGGACGGTGAGGATGACGGATGTGAAAGAGGATTACCCGAAGCTCCGATACGGCCTGGAAGGTTTTCCCGTTGTCCATGAAGGTCGAAGGATGGTCCTGGTGCGGGATCGATTGGGGTTCTGCGACGAACCCCTGCTGTTTGCGCCTCCCATGGCGGAACTGCTCATGCACATGAACGGGGAGAATTCCCTCCGCGATCTTCAGACCCAATACATGCGGATCACGGGGACCCTGCTCTTTCTGGAACATCTCCAGTCGGTGGTGCGGGAGCTGGATCGTCGCCTGTTTCTCGAAAACGAGGGATTCATCCGGGCATCGGCCGAAAGGGTGGCCCGCTTTCAGCAGGATCCCGTTCGCCGAATGCAGCATGCCGGGAGGAGCTACCAGCTGGATCCCGAGGCTCTTCGCGCCCAATTGAACGCCTATTTCGACCCGAAGAACGGGGGACCGGGACTTCCCCAGCCCGGGGTTTCGGACCGCCCGGTGGTGGGAGCGGTGGCGCCCCATATCGATCTGCAGGCGGGGGGAGTGTGCTTCTCCCACGCTCACAAGGCCGCGTGCGAAGGGGTCCTGCCCGAGACCTGGGTGATCCTTGGCACGGGTCATGAACCCATCGAGAACTCGATGGCCCTCACCATAAAGGACTTCGAGACCCCCCTGGGAATCGTTGCCTGTGACCGGGAGTATTGCAGGGAACTCGCCGCCCGGGTTTCCCGAGACATCACCGCAGGCGAATACGCTCACCACCGGGAACACTCGGTGGAGTTCCAGGCGGTGTTCCTTGCCCATACGCAACCCCACGCCCGCATCGTGCCCATCCTTTGTTCCTTCTCCCTGGAAGACTGGGAAGAAGAGAAGGTTCATATCGACGAGGCGGCTCGAGCCATGAGGGACCTGGCCCGGGAAAACGAACGCCGGGTGGGGTTCATGGCCAGCGTGGATTTTGCCCACGTGGGGCCGCGATATGGGGACCGATCCGTCCCCCGCGCCGGCGACGTTCGCGAAAACCTGTCCGAAGATCGCGCTCTCCTCGAGATCCTTGAACGGTGCGACGCAGGGGAATTCCTGAACAGGATTCGACGGGATGGAAACCGCCGCCGAGTGTGCGGCCTGGCTCCCCTTTATGTCTTGGCCAGGGTATTGGAGGGGTGGAGCGAAGGAAAGACTTTGCAGCAGGGTCACGCGGTAGTGGATTCCCACAACTCTTTCGTCACTTTCGCGGCCATGATTTTCTACGGCAAGGGTTAAATCCCCGGACGGTCTGTGGGCCCATGGGTCTCATGCGCCGCTTCGGGAGCCGGTCGTCAGCACCGAAGGTCCGAAGCCGGGGAGAGATCTTCATCGTCGGGGGGGAAAGCCACCACTTCGTCCAGGCTTCGTGCGTCGGCAAGGATCATGACAAGTCGATCCATCCCCAGGGCGATCCCCGCACTGGGAGGCAGGTCCTCCAGGCTCTGCAGAAATCTCTCGGGCATTGGGTAGCTCAAGGCTCCCTGACCGGCTCGTTCCTCCAAGACCCTCTCGAAGCGCCTCCGCTGCTCCCGCGCATCGGTGAGTTCACTAAAACCGTTGGCAAGCTCGATCCCCGCCCAGTACAGCTCGAACCGCTCGGCGACGGAAGGGTCGGACTTCTTGATACGAGCCAGGGCCGCCTGTTGGGCCGGGTAGTCCAGCAGAATACAGGGAGCGGGAAAACCCAGGCGAGGCTCGATCTTTTCCACCAGGTCCCGGGAGAAAAGAAAGGGATCGGGGTTCGAATCGGGCGTCCAACCCGCAAACCGGGCAAACGCTTCCTTCACCGTGAGGCGTTCCCAGTTTGCCTCCGGCTCGAGCCGCCGCCCCTGGTGGGTGAATCCCCCGGACCGGCCCGTCCTGCGGCAGACATGGGACAAGAGGCGTCGGCAGTCTTCCTGAAGAGCTCCGTAATCCTCGTGGGAACGGTACCATTCCAGGAGAGTGTATTCGGAATGATGCAATCGGCCCGTCTCGTTCCTTCGAAAAGCCGGGGAAATCTGGAAGATCTTGTCGTACCCGGCGGCCAGGAGGCGTTTCATGAAGGGCTCGGGACTGGGAAGGAGGAACCAGCCGTCGGCGGGGACGGCGTCAATATGGAGTTCGGGCAACGGGGCCGGGGCCCGGAGGGGAGTCTGGACCTCCAGGAACCCTTGCTCGAGGAAGAAGGAGCGAACGGCCTCAAGGACGACCGACCGCAATTGAAGATTTGGGCGCTTTCTTGCCAGGCGGGTGCGATCATTCATGGCGGGCGGAGTCCGTTGAGGGCCTCACCCTCTTTTCGGGAGCGAGGGGCCGCCCCCGGACCCCATCCCCGGGAGTCCGGGGGGGTCCCTGTGAGGGTGCGTTCAATGTCGGGTCATTTCCGGGGACGGTTTAAACGGACTCTAGCCGGACTTGGTCCGTTCCACGTAAGCCCCGGTGCGGGTGTCCAGCTTGATGGTTTCTCCCTCTTCGATGAAAAGAGGGACCTGCAAAACATAACCGGTCTCGACGGTCACGGGCTTGGTGGCCCCGGCAGCCGTGTCCCCTTTGACCCAGGGGTCCGCCTTGATGACCTTCAAGGCCACAAAATTGGGAAGCCCGATCCCGATGGGCCTTCCCTGGAAGAGAAGGATGCTCACCGTTTGATTCTCAATGAGATAGTTCCTGGCGTCTCCCACCTGCTCTTCGGAAAGCTCGATCTGCTCGTAGGTGCTGTTGTTCATGAATACGTAGCTGCGGTCCTGCTTGTACAGATAGTTCATGTCCTGCTCTTCCAGGTCCGCGGCGTTGAATTTGTCGCCCGAGCGGTAGGTGCGGTCGAACTGGTTCCCGGTGATCATGTTGCGGAGTCGACAGCGGTATAGCGCTTGACCTTTACCGGGCTTGGAGAATTCGAAGTCGACGACCAGGTAGGGCTCTCCGTCGATTTCCAGCTTCAAGCCTTTTCTCAAGTCCCCCGCGGTGAGCGTGGCTCCCATAGTGGTCCCTTTCTTTAGCGTTGATTAACCCAACCGAATTTTCTATTTTAATGGCTTATGCGGCAACCGGTCAAGCTACTTTCCGTCTCAACGTCCTCATGTCCTACCTAGGGCGGGCGGATGCCCGGAACACGAGTCCCGACGCCATCCCAAACGGGAATACCACAAAGAGGAGGCAAAAGAACCATGAGTGAAATCATTGCGGTCAAGGCCCGAGAAATCCTGGATTCGCGAGGGAACCCCACGGTGGAAGCCGAGGTCCTTCTTAGCAGCGGCTACACGGGAGTTGCGGCGGTGCCTTCGGGGGCCTCGACGGGGTCCCGGGAAGCGCTGGAGCTCAGGGACGGGGATTCCGCCCGTTACCTGGGAAAAGGGGTGCTCCAGGCGGTGAAAAACGTGAACGAGGAAATTGCGCCCCAAGTCCTGGGGATGGATGCCCGGAACCAGGGGGCCCTGGACCAGTTTCTCATTTCCCTGGACGGGACCGAGAACAAGGGGCGCCTGGGTGCCAACGCCATCCTGTCCGTGAGCATGGCCACGGCCCGGGCGGCGGCGGATGAATGCGAACTGCCCCTCTACCGCTATCTGGGAGGCTGTGCCGCGTCCCTCATGCCCGTTCCTCACATGAACGTCATCAATGGAGGGGCCCACGCCGACAACAACCTGGACATCCAGGAGTTCATGCTGGTGCCGGCAGGGGCAAAGACCTTTGGGGAAGCCCTGCGCATGGGGGCTGAAACCTTCCACCACCTCAAGAAGGTCCTCAAGTCCAAAGGACTCAATACCGCCGTGGGGGACGAGGGAGGATTCGCCCCCAATCTACGGTCCAACGAAGAGGCCATGGAAGTGCTCATGGAGGCCATCCGGGCCGCAGGATACGACCCGGGCAAAGACGTCTTCATCGCCATCGATGCGGCGGCCAGCGAATTCTACGAGAACGGGGTCTATCGGCTCAAGGCCGAGGCCAAGCCTCAAAAGAGCGCCGACGAGCTCGTGGATTACTATGAACAATGGGTGTCCCGTTATCCCATCGTGTCCCTGGAAGACGGAATGGCCGAGGGGGACTGGGACGGCTGGAAAGAGCTGACCCAGCGTCTAGGCAAGCGTATTCAGTTGGTGGGAGACGACATCTTCGTGACCAATACGTCCATCCTGGCCCGGGGAATTTCCGAGGGAGTCGCCAATTCCGTCCTGATCAAGCTAAACCAGATCGGCACCGTGACCGAAACCATGCAGGCCATCCATATGGCGTATCGTGCCGGGTACACGGCGGTCATCTCTCACCGGTCGGGGGAGACCGAGGACACGACCATCGCGGACCTGGCCGTGGGGGCCGGAACCGGCCAGATCAAGACGGGGTCGCTCTCGAGAAGCGAGCGCATAGCCAAGTACAATCGGCTCCTGCGCATCGAGGAAGAACTGGGAAGCGCTGCTTGCTACGCGGGGCTCGGAACTTTCCCTTGCCGAGGCTAGGACCTCCCGGGGGAAAAGGTCCCGCCCGCCCCATCCCGGGATCTTCTCCTTGACACCGAACCCGTTTTCCGATAATCCATAGGCACGTTTGCCGAGGCGGCATACCCAAGTGGTAAGGGAGCGGTCTGCAAAACCGTTATTCACCAGTTCGAGTCTGGTTGCCGCCTCCAGGAAAATCAAGGGGTTGGCCCAATACGGGCCGACCCCTTTTGCTTTTGGGTTGCCCCCGGCGGGGCGCGTTCCCTTGGAGGTGCAAGTCCTCTACCGGCGGATGGGTGGCTCCTGCTTTCGTCTTGCCGCGGTTTCGGCTGCGAACCCCTCCCCTCAATCGGCCCGTGGTCCCGCCGCCCGGACTTCGGGGGATGCCTGGTCCTTGAACTGTTCGAAGTTTTCCCGGAACATGACCGCCAGTCGTCGAGCCTGGGCATCGTATCGTTCCGGGTCGGACCAGGTGCGGCGGGTGTCCAGCAGCTCCGAGGGAACCCCCGGGCTTTCCGTGGGCACCAGGACCCCGAAGACGGGATGGGGCTTCATGGGCACGTGGTTCAGGTCTCCGGCCAGGGCCGCGTTGAGCAAGGCCCGGGTCAACTCGATCTTCATGCGGGAGCCGACTCCGTAGGGTCCCCCCGTCCACCCGGTATTCACCAGCCAGCAACCGACCTTGTGATCCCGGATCTTCTTGGCCAGCATCTGGGCATAAACCGAGGGATGACGAACCATGAAAGGCGCTCCGAAACAGGCGCTGAACGTGGCGCCGGGTTCCTTGACGCCCTTTTCCGTCCCGGCCACCTTGGCCGTGTAGCCGCTGATGAAATGATACATGGCCTGTTCCTCCGTCAGCCGGGAGATGGGAGGAAGTACGCCGAAGGCGTCGGCGGTCAGCATAACGACCGTTCGGGGATGCCCCGCGGTCCTCGAAGGCACGATGTTGGGAAGGTGGGACAAGGGATACGAGGCCCGGGTGTTTTCCGTCAGCCGGGCGTCGTCCAGGTCCAGTCGACGGATGACCGGGCTCATGGAGACGTTCTCGAGGATGGTTCCGAACCGGCGGGTGCATTCGTAGATTTCCGGCTCCGAAGACTTGGAGAGATTGATCACCTTGGCGTAACAGCCTCCTTCGAAGTTGAAGATCCCGTTTTCCGACCAGCCGTGTTCGTCGTCCCCGATGAGCAATCGTTTGGGGTCCGCCGAAAGGGTGGTTTTCCCCGTTCCCGAAAGGCCGAAGAAAACCGCCACGTCCTCCGGGTTGTCCTTGTGAACGTTGGCCGAACAGTGCATGGAGAGCACATCCTGGGCGGGCAGCAGAAAGTTGAGGGCCGTGAAGATCGACTTCTTGATTTCCCCGGCGTAGGCCGTCCCGCCGATCAGCACCAGCTTCTTGCTCAGGTGCAGGGCCACGAAGGTGCCGCTGCGGGTCTCGTCGTCTTCGGGGTCCGCGTGGAAGTTCGGGCAATGGATGACGGTGAAATCCGGAACGAAGCTCTTGATTTGAGCCACGTCCCGAGGCAGTTGGATGAACATGTTGCGGGCGAAAAGGCTGTGCCAGGCAAATTCCGTGACCACTCGGACCGATTGACGGTGCCTTTCGTCGGCTCCCGCGTAGCAGTCCTGCACAAAGACCGTCTTTCCCCGCAAGTAGTTGGTCATGCGCTTGTGCAGGGTGTGGAACCGCTCTTCGGGATATTTCACGTTGACTTTGCCCCACCAGATCTCGTCGGTCGTGGTGGGTTCGTCCACCACGTACTTGTCCTTGGCGGCCCGTCCCGGGTGCTGGCCCATGGACACGACCAGGGGGCCCAGGTGGGCGATCTGTCCTTCGTAGCGTCGAATGGCGAGCTCGTAGAGCTCCGGGGTCGAGCGGTTCCAGTAAACGTGCCTGAGCTGGTACAGGCCCACATGATCCAGTTGATGGTCGGGGATCAAGTCGTCAAATTCCATGAAACACTTCCTTTCCGGCCGAAGGGGCCAAACAATGGGTGAGAGGGAAGGGGTGAACGAGCACGGCAAAGACCTCCCTGCCGGACATGATCCGGACCGCGAAAGGGAACTCGAGGGGGTACCCACCCGCGCAGTGTACCACGACTCCAAGCCGAACAAGAGTGTTCGTTCCCGGCCTTGCGGCGGAGGTTCATCGTTCCTTTCCATTCGGACGTTAACCGATTATGGGGTAATGTGACAAACAAACTCGTTGAGTCGTGACCGAAATCCGGCCGTGCCCACGGGCACGCAATGACGCGGACGGAACTGGATGCCTGGGGTTTCAGGAAGAAGTGGATGGAAACCATAGAAGGACGGACTGGGGCAGAATCGTGGTCGTTATCTTGCTTGTCGCCTCGATGACGGGTTGCGCGGGAATGAGCCAAAGAGAGCAGCGGTTCCTCAGCGGCGGGGCCATCGGAACCGCAGCGGGAGTCGGGACGGCCGCCATCGTGGGCGCACCCCTCATCGTCGGCGGTGCCGTGGGAGCCGCCGCAGGGGCCGTGGGAGGACTCATCTACGACGAAGTGAGGTAGATCGGGCCCCGCGGCTTGCCATGGCGAATCCGTGGGGAGACCCCGGGCCTTTCCCAGCCGCCGGGGAGGGAAGGGAGACACACTCTCTTGCCGCCCTCCGGTGATCGCGGCATGGAAAGAAAAGGCAAAGAAGGGGGACGATCCCTAGTCCTGCCCTTTCCCCACATCTGCGATCAGGCGGGGATAGATCGCCGCCTCCCAGCGAACCCGGAGGGTTCGCAACCATGAGCAGGGGGGCGAGGCCGCAAGGCCGATACCCCCGGAACAGGTCCCAAAGGGAAGCCGACCCGTGGGGTCCCAGAACCGTCCCGTGAACAAGGGCGGGATTGCGCCCCTACACCCTCCGGACGCACGAAACAAGCCATACGGAGACCTGACCCCCGGGGAAGAGACATCTCTCCTGCCATAGCAGAGATGTGGGTAAAGGGTAGCCCTAGCCGCTGAGAATCCATCGGCTCAGAAAGGATGCCGGGGAAAAGATCCGATCCGTCAGGAAGGGGCTTTTCATCCAAACTTCCAGGAGCACCAAGGCCGTGACGGCGATTGCCCCGGCCCATTCCACCGCCTTTTGATGCTTCAAGGTATCTTGGAAGGGGCACCACAGGGCACGGCCGAGAGCGAAAGGGGGGATGGGGATCAGGAGATTGGCCATGGCGATCACGACACAGGCCCGGATGGCGGTCTCCAAAGCCCCAAAGGGCAGGAACATGTACAAAGTGCCGAGGATTCCGGACATCAGCAGGATCGCAAGACCCCCGGCCAGGCCCGTCAGGGCACCGCTGATGCGGGAGTTCGGAAAGTAGTCGGGTTTCACCACGCACTTCTTGCTCCAGGTCCATCCGGCCAGAAAGAGAAGAGGAATGGAACGTAAATCCAAGTGATGAGCCGGATTGAGATCGTAAATGACTTTCCCTCGTCGGGAGATGGGCTCAAACATGAGCACGAAATACGCTGCCCCTTCTCCCTGAATCACCACTGCAGAAAGAGTTCCTAAGAAATAACCCAGCCACTGAGCCACACCTTGAAATTCCAATGGACTTCCGTTCATTGTCCCCGCCTCTCTTGAACCCGTGAAACCCCAAACCCCCATGCGGTTGCCCGATCCTGAGAACTTTCTTCCCCTGGGTTGAAGCTCTCCTCGTGAGGACTTGAACGAGGGACAGGAGAATCCGGGAACAAGGGGGGGGAGTTCCTCTCGTGAACGACGGAAAATGGGAAACGGCAAGGAAACCGGGGCTTCGGAGTGAGGAAGAGGGAGTCCGGAAAGAGGGGATGAAGCCCTGTTTTCGCCGTGATGACGGTAGAAGCCCGTTCGCTGTTCCGGGAGGGCCGCTCGCTATGAGGTGCCTCCATAGCATAAGCGAATTGCGCACTTTGGCAAAGGGTTTCGCGAAATCGTTGTCTTGCAGCGATAGATCCGGCAACCGGACGGAAAGGTCGGCAGGAAAAGGGCGCACCCGGGAGTTTCGAAGGCTCCCGGGTGGAAGAGGTTTGTGGAAATCGCAGAAAGAGTAACCGGTGCGGGGAGGAGGGGCTCCCCAAAAAAAAATCCCTAGAGCCGGAACTCTAAGGATTGCACCCAAGTTTGCTTGGTCCTTTCTCGGATGACCGACATTTCCACGCGCCGTCACCCCGAATCCATCAGGCAGGTTTTCTGACTCACGGATCGTCCTACTCTCCTCGCCTTCCCGTCCCCTTCATGTTGGACAGTGGCCACCGAGGATTTCGTCCCCGTTCACAGCGGCGGGACCGTTCCCGATTTTCACGGGATTCCCTATCAAGCCCTGAGGCACCTGATGATTATGATTGATCGACACAGGTACTCATAGCGCAAAAGAAGGGAGAGTGTCAAGGAAGGATTCAAGGAGGCATCCCGTGAGCGGTCCGGGACTTGCGGTTCGGCCCGGTCAAAGGGCCCGAAGGCCTCGATCGGCGTCCCGGGGGCGGGGGCTGGAAGGCTAGGTCGGCTCTCGATCCAGGAGCTCGATTTTTTCAATCATATCTTTGCTTTCCTGGAGATGAGGATTGAAGATGAGGGCCTTCTGGAAACTTCGCCTGGCTTTGCTGTAGTCCCTTCTTGCCATGTGGAGGACCCCCAAATTGTGGTAGATCCCCGCATGGCGCGGATACGTGTTGAGGGCGGTCAGGTAGCAGCGTTCCGCCTCCTCGAATTTTCCCTGCTGCCGCAGGGCAATTCCCAGTTGATTGTAGGTCTCCACATCCGCCAGGGGGGATTTCAGGGTCATTTTGAAGAGGCCTTCGGCCTCCTGGTAAAGCCCCGCATCCAGGTATAACTGGGCCGTTTTGCGCACAATCTTGTCTTTTTCGTTCCGGTTGCTCCGCTTGAGAAGGTTCTCGAGATACCGTTTTCCTTCCTCGGGCCGACCGGCTTTGAAGAGCAATTCCCCCAGAAGCAGGGTACGGGAGTCGTCCGAGGGGCTGATCGCCTCGATATGGGCCAGGGCCTCGATGACTTTCTCCGTATTCCCCAGCTTTTGTTGGGCCGACGCGTAGTTCTTGTACGCCGCCACGTAAATCTCGCACAGTTGAGTGGCCTTCTGGAACTCGAGGGCCGCCTTGTCGGGGTCTCCCGCCTTGAAGAGGCACTCGCCTTTCAGGTTGAACCATTTGGCCAGGGAGAAGCGGTTTTCCTTTTCCCAGGATTCGATCAGCTCGAGAGCTTCCCGGACTGCGTCGCTTTCCTTGAGGCTTTCGGCCCGGCGGTAAAGCACCTCCTCGGGACTCTGAGCCCGGGACAAAACCAGGAGCACCCGTTGTTCGAACAACTTGGAGCAGAGAGGTTTCACGAGAAAATCGTTGGCCCCGTATTCTC
>JARKQW010000508.1 GCA_029974695.1 Syntrophobacteraceae bacterium
GAATGACTTACGGCTCCAAATTGTTTTCAGGCAGGGACCCTCCCTCGACGTCTCCGGAAGGCGGACCGGACCGCCCCCGGACCCGGAATCAGCCGCACTCGGATTCCCCGGCTTCCCGGGCCAGTCGTTCCACCTTTCGCACATAGGCGTCGATGTCGCACTTTCTCTCGAGGCCCGCGGCGGACATGCTCCGCACGGTGCCGTAGACGGACCTTCCTCCCCAGGGCCGGTCGTGCAGTCCGAAGATCCAGCCTGCATTGGCATAGGAATTGGGATCGCGCCCGTCGATGAAATACCGGTTGTTGAGAGCCAGGAGGGTGCGGTAGGCCATCTCGGGACTCGGGCTCCATTCCAGGATTTTCTTTCCCCAATACATGCGCATGTAGTTGTGCATGTAGCCGGTGACCTTCATCTCGACCATGGCCGCATTCCAGTATGGGTCATGGGTCTGTGCCCTCTCGAGCTGTTCCGGGCCGTAGAGAGGGTTCCTCGGGTCTTTCGAGTGTGCATCGAGGGTTCGACGCGCCCAGTCGGGCAGACAGGAGAAGGCATCGTAATCGGGAGTGAAATGAACGAAGTTTGCGGCCAGTTCGCGCCGCACGATCAGCTCATCGAGGTAGGCGTCCTTTCCCTGCTGCAAAGAGGGAGGAAGCCGGGTCACCCGGAGGGCCAGCTCGAGGGGAGAGATCTGGCCGAAGTGCAGGTACGGGCTCATGTGCGACACGTCGTCGGTCTGAGGCTGATTTCGGTTGGCGGGATACCTCGAGAATCGCCCGCGGAGGAATTCTTCGAAGGTTTCCCGGGCGGCCGTGGCGCCCCCCCGGAAGAAGGGAGAGACCGTTTTCAGGGAAGGATCCGCCGGAAAGTTCCTCCAGGAGGCCCAATCCTCCAGCTGCTCCGCCTCGAGCCCCGCGATGGGCAGAGCCAGGGAGGACTTATATGGAATTGCCTGTTCCGGCTCCACCAGGTACTTGGAAAGGTGCCGGTGAATCTTGGGACGAAGGGTGCGGGCTGCGTACTCCCGCTTGTCGGATGCCGCCTCCACGGGAACCACCACGTCCGACTCGACCTGCTCGACCCCGCAGGGGACCTCCCGTGCCACGTGAGCCCGCCATGCCTTTTGATGGCGCAAATACCCGCAATCGCAAACGAGGAAAGCGGCCCTTCGGCCTAATTCCCGGGCCACTTCTTCAGGGGGACCTCGACGAATCACCATCTTGACGGACCGCCGGGCAAGGAGCCGGTGGGTTTCCGCAAGCCCCTCCAACAGGAAGGCGTAATGACGCAGGTTGGCTTCCGGGTATCGGTCGGTGATGCCGAAACAGGCCACCAGGGGCCTGTTCAGTTCCTCGGCCCTGCGCACGGCATGTTCCAGGGCGTGGTTGTAGTCGGCCCTCTGGGACTGCTGCATCCAGTAGAGCACGTAGTCTCCCGGGACGGCGGGTCGATCGTTGAGTTTCCGGATTCTTTCCTCCTGAACCTGTTCTGCGCTCATGGCATCGACCTTTCGTGGATATGCCCGAGGGACCATCCCTTCCATGACAGAGAATCCCCGTCTCGGAGCGAGCACCGTCTGGTCGGCGGCTCACCTGGAACTATGACGGGGAGCGTCGCTTCCGGGAAGCTTCGGCCCTGCCGGGTCATGGGGTTCCTTGCTCCGGGGACGATACCCGTTTCGCCTTCGCCATCCGCTCCGCCGTTATTTTCTTGAATCGCTCCATCCTGTTTTGCGGGGGAGTGAATCGCTCGTTTTCCGATTTTTGTTCGAGGCGCAACGCACCCTCGGGGCAGGTGGGAACGCAAAGGCCGCAGCCGATGCACCGTTCCCGCAAGACAACGGCCGTTGCCCCGTCCATCCGGACGGCCTCCATCTGGCAGCGACTCACACAGGTCTCGCACCCGGTGCAGCATTCCCCGTCCACCACGGCGAAAAAGTTCGTGGCGGCCACCCGGGCGGGGGCGGGGAGCGCTTTTAGGTTCTTGAGTATCTGGCAGCAGCACCCGCAGCAGGTGCAGATATTGACTACCTGTTGGCTGTTGGAGGGCTGAAGAACCAGTCCGGCCTCCTCCGCCCGGTCCAGGATCTGAAAGGCTTCCCGGTGGTCGATGACCCTCCCGAGCCCGTTTTCTTCGTAATACTGGGCCCCTACCCCGAACACAAAGCAGCTCTCGAGGGGGCGACCGCAACCCTTGCCCAGGATCTGGTGCTCCTTTCTGCAGATACAGGGAGCGATCAGGATCTTCTCCTGCCCCGCAAGGATCTTTCGAGCCTCTTCGTAAGGCAGAATTTCTTCCCGGGATTCGATGGCCCGGTCGATGGGGATGGTTCGGAGCTGGGGGCTTTTTTGTTGGCTGTCTTGACGGAAGAAATAAGGAATGTATTCGTTCACATCCCGGATGAGCTCCGGGTCCAGGTCGTTCACATGGAATTCCCAGATTCCAATGATGAACTGGGCGGCCATGTAGTACACCTGTTCCCCTTTGCGGAGGCGATAGATCAGCCCCTTGCGGGACATTTCGTACAGCCTTCGAGCCGCTTCCCGGGGGTCCAAACCGGCTCGGACGGCGATGGCCTCGGGAGGCTCGGGTCTCAGGGTCGTCATCACCGCCAGCGCGGCTTCTTCGGGTGTGAAGAGCCTGCGAAGGATTCGCAGTTCCACCCCCGTGGGGGTCCGAGGATAGCCCTCGGGAAGGCGGTCCAGGTGGGCCGCCAAGGCCTCATACACCTTTGAAAGATCGTTCATGGAGATATTCTCCGGTCGGGTGAAATGGTTGTCGGTGAGATCCTCCCGGTTGTTCCACGGGGTGGAACCCTTTCCAAGACCCGATCCCCCCTCCTCTTCCTCGGTTCCTGCTTTTTTTTGGTGCCGGGAACTCTCGTTTCGGTCATATAATGCGTTCGGTAAGGGACTTGCAAACCCTTTGCCTCAACTCCCTAACATGGATTCCATATGAACGGTGAGCTCAGACCGGATAAGGAGTTCAAGGACGACATTCTGCGGGAACAAATCCGCCTGTCCATGAAGCAGCTTCCGACCATGCAGGCGGCCTCCTTCGTCGTCGCCATCGTCCTGGCTTATTCCGTGCGCCATATCGTTCCCGCCTCGAACATTCTGGCGTGGCTCTTGATGATTTTGGCCGTCGTCGCGAGCAGGACCATCCTCTATTACCGATTCGTCAGGGTGCGGGAGCAATCCTTTGACGGGGAATACTGGAAAAAGCTCTTCCTGGTGCTGGCCCTGATTTCGGGGGTGCTCTGGGGGATTTCCGCCTTCATTGTCTTTCCCGCGGACCAGCAAGGGCTGATATTTCTTTTCGTGCTGGTAATGGCGAGCCTTTCCGCGGCCACCACCGTATCCCATTCCCCCATCCGACTGGGCCCCACGGCCTGGGCCGCACCCGCGATGCTGCTGTATGCCGTTCGTTGCTTCGCCGACGGAGGAGAGTTGGGCTATACCCTGTGCGCCCTGATCCTTCTTTACCTGTTCACCGTCCTTTGCTATTCCTTCCACCAGAATCGCGCGGTCACGTCCGCCATTTCCCTGAGATTCGAAAACCTGGGGCTTCTCGCAGAACTTCGCAATGCCCGGGAACTGCTCGAGAAGAAAGTCGAGGAACGCACCGCCGAACTGAAACGGACCAACGAAACCCTTAGCCGGGAAGTCGAGGAGAGACGCTCCATCGAGGCTGCCCTGCGCCTGAGCGAGAAAAAATACCGCGACCTGGTCGAGCTCGCCAACAGCGTCATCCTACGGTGGGATCCCAAGGGCACCATAACCTTCGCCAACAAATTTGCCCAGCAATTCTTCGGCTTCGGGGAAGAGGAACTCGTGGGAAAGAGCATCCTGGAAACCATCGTCCCCCCGCGCTCCCCGGAAGGGGGCGACCTGGAAGAAGTGATCCGGGAGATCTGCCGGACCCCCCACGGATTCGAGACAAGAGAACGCGAGAACCTTCGCAAGAACGGAGAGAGAGTTTGGGTCAGTTGGACCCACAGGCCCATCTATTCCGAGAACGGGGACCTGGTGGAATTGCTGGGCATCGGCCAGGACACGACCCAGCGCAGACTGACCGCCGAGGCTCTCCGGGTACAGGAGGAGCGTCTTCGTCTGGCCATGGCGGCTTCCCGGCAGGGCTGGTTCGATCTGAACGTCCGGACGGGAGAAGTCGTCGCCAGTCCCGAATACGCCCGGATCATGGGCTATGAACCCTCCGAGTTCAGCTCGAACCTGCGCGCCTGGATGGAGGGGATTCATCCCGATGATCGGGACAAGGTCCTCGATGCATTCAACGAATGCATCGAGACCGGAGAGACGCGAAGCATGGAGTACCGTCACCGGACCAAGACCGGGCAATGGAAGTGGATCCGGTCCACCGGAAAGCTCGTCCAGTACGATTCCCAAGAGAAACCCCTGCGAATGATCGGTACCCACGCGGACATTTCCGAGCGCAAACAAGCCGAAGAAGCCCTGCGGGAGAGCCAGGAAAGATTTAGAGAACTGACGGAATTGCTCCCCGAAACCATCTTCGAAGCGGACGTCCAGGGGACTCTCACCTTCGTGAACCGGAGCGGCATGGATCATTTCGGATATTCCCAGGAGGACTTCGAGGGGGGTCTGAATTGCTTCGATATGATCGCTCCCGAAGACCGCCCCCGGACCCTGGAAAACGCCGCAAGACTGCTGAGCGGAGGTTCAATCGGGCTCAATGAATACAAGGCCTTGAGAAAAGACGGAACGGTTTTCCCCGCCATCATCCGCTCCAGTGCCAAGGTCCGTGACGGGAAGGCGGTGGGATTTCGAGGCATCGTCATCGACATTACCGAAACCAAGAGGCTCGAAGAACAGCTTCGACAGGCCCACAAGATGGAAGCGGTGGGCACCCTGGCGGGCGGCATCGCCCACGATTTCAACAACCTTCTCCAGACCATCCTGGGTTTTTCCGAGCTCCTGCTGCTGGAAAAGACGGAAGAAGAGGAAGGGTACCCGGAACTCCAGGAGATCTTTCGGGCCGCTGAACGGGGAGCGGAGCTCATTCGCCAGCTTCTCGCCTTCAGCAGCAAGATCGAATCGAAGCTCCAGCCCGTGAATCTCAACCAGGTCGTGGAGAATGTAAGGGTGCTGCTGGAACGGACCATTCCCAAAATGATCCGGATCGAGCTCCGCCTCGCAGAAGACCTTCAATACGTCAATGCCGACGCTCCCCAGATGGAGCAGGTGCTGGTCAATCTCGGGGTCAATGCTCGAGATGCCATGCCCCAGGGGGGCACCCTCACCATCGAGACCGAAAATGTCGTTGTGGACAAGGAACATCATCGAGCACATCCCGAGCTGCTTCCCGGACACTATGTGCTCTTGACGGCCACGGACAGCGGCCAGGGAATGGACGGGACCATCCGAGAACACATCTTCGAACCGTTTTTCACCACCAAAGAGGTCGGGAAAGGGACCGGCCTGGGGCTGGCCATGGTCTACGGCATCATCAAGAATCACAGCGGTCACATCTTCTGCACCAGCAACCCGGGCCAAGGGACCCGGTTCTCCATCTACTTGCCCGCAACTCAACCGGTCGAAGCTTTGCCCTATAGGATGGAAGAAGGCGAGGAACCGCGGGGCGGCAACGAAACCATCCTGCTGGTCGATGACGAGGACTCCATCCGCGACTTTGCCCGAAGGATCCTTGAAACCCACGGCTACAGGGTGATCCCCGCCCCCAGCGGGGAGAACGCCCTGGGAGTCTATCAAAAAGACGGAAGCGGAATCGACCTGGTCATTCTGGACCTGATCATGCCCGGAATGGGCGGTGCCCAGTGCCTGCAAAAGATCCTCGCCCTGGACCCACGGGCCCGGGTGATCATCGCCAGCGGTCACCGGGTGAACACCCAAGCGGAACAAGACGCGGTAAACGGAGCCCGGGCTTTCATCAGCAAACCCTACAACGCCCACCGAATGCTCAGGACCATTCGAGAGGTGCTGGAGGAAGGCAGGCGGGAATGAGTCGAGCCCCGGGGCGACGGAGTCATCTCCATCCCCCTCGGCAACCCCTCCAGAGGCTCCAGCCGCGAGCTCTCAGTATCTGGGACCGGTACACGGTCATCTTCGTGCTCCCTTTGCCGTCCGCCGTCTTGAGGGTCACAACGGCGGTGCGGCCTTTCCCCGTAGCATTCCTGTCTACCGTGACGCGGGGACGGGTGTTCTCGCGATCCCCGGGTTACGCCGGGGCCGGGTCGTGATCCCGAACGTGGGCAAGAAGATCCTTGGCCAGGGAAGAATGGAGATGAATCAGGTCGTAGCTCACCTTCAAGTTGTTCAAATACTGAAGGATGAGCGCATCGCGGCCCCTCATCCGCAGAGGGAGGATTCCTGCGAGGAGGAACCCGTCCTGCAACAGATCCGAGGCCAGGGCCGCCGTTCGAGGGTCCTCCAGGTCCAGGTACAGAAACAGGACCGCCGCCCCCTCCAACCGGTAGAGATGGCATCGCCGCCGTACCACATCCCGGGCATGTTCTCCCACCCTGAAAACCTCGATATCGGCAACGTTGGTCGCCATGGTCCGGGTCGAGGTCAATTCGGTCTCCCCCTCGAGGGCGAGGGAGGCCCCCTCCCCGGTCGATCCCACGACCACGGGGATGTTCAGGTTCCCGTAGAGCTTCT
>JARKQW010000514.1 GCA_029974695.1 Syntrophobacteraceae bacterium
ATGCCTTCCAAAAAGCCTGCGAACAGACCTTCCAGGAAAAGGTGTTTCGTCCCGGCGGATACCTGCACCTTCGAGGGGCTCGGCTGCTCGATGCGGACGGGAAAAGAGTCTTGAAGGCCTTGTATCTCTATCGGGAACAGGAAGCCAAAAGGCGCGACATCGCCCCGTTCCGGATTCTTTCCAACGAAACCCTGGTGCGCCTCGCCCAATCCCGGCCCACCGACCTCGAGGAGCTCGTCCGGGTCAAGGGCATGCCCAAGGTCTACCGGCATCCTTCGTCCGCCCAACAATTGCTGCAACGCATTCGGAAGGCGGAAAGCGGCGATGGAGGAGTGCCCCTCGCCCACCGTTGATTCGCCGAATTCGCCGAGGTTCCAGCCTCCGGGGGAAGAACCCCCAAAGAACGTTTTCCAGTACCACCATCACCAGAAGGTTCATCCATGAAATCAACCCCTTTTCTCAAGGATTGCCTCAAGACCTTTCGACACGACCAGGACAAGGCCCGAACCCCGGAAGAAACGGTCCGATGGGCAAGGGAACGCCTCTCGGGGGTGGACATGGATGTGCTGACCCGAACGATGCGAATCGATACGGGGAGGCTTTCCATCCCCGTGTACATCAGCCTGTGCGGCAAGGACTCCACCCGTCTCACGGGGACCAAGAAGCAGATGGGGAAAGGAGCCACCCCCGCCCAGTCCGAAGCCAGCGCCGTGATGGAGCTCATGGAACGCTTCAGCTTCTTCCACTATATTCAAAACCATCCGTTTCCCCTCGCAACCATGGAATCTTCGGCCCCTCACGTTTTGCCCGTCGAGGAACTCCTGGGCTCCATTCACGACTCTTCCACCCCCGTCGCAAAATGCCGGGAGTTTCTGGCGCAATGTCCTTTGAGGTGGGCGACGGCCCATAACCTGACTCGGGGGGAAAACCGGCGGATTCCCATCGACTGGTTCTACCTGATCAACGAATACAACGGACCGGCGGCGGGAAACACGCGGGAGGAAGCCGTTTTGCAAAGCTTGTGCGAAGTGGTGGAACGGCACGTGGGAACCGTCATCAGCTATGGGAAAGTCCCCACCCCCCTCATTGCCCCCGAGTCCCTCGAGGACCCGGCGGCCGTCGAACTGGTGGGAAAATTCCAGCGGCTGGGAATCCGGCTCTATCTTCGCGATTTCTCCCTGGACACGGGAATTCCCACGGTGGGGGCCCTGGCCTACGATCCGTCGACCTTTCCCGGACGCAGCGAGATCGTCTTTACCGCCGGAACCACCACCAGCCCGGAAAAGTCTCTTTGCAGGGCACTGACCGAAATCGCGCAACTGGCGGGAGATTTCGAGAACCGAACCTCCTACCGCCCTACCCTTCCCAAGTACGAAACCCTCGAGGAGGCGGCCTTCCTCTTGAAGGATGGGGAGAAGGTTTCCATCCGGAGTCTCCCCAACCTGGAGGACGACAACTTCCGGGTGGAGATCGACCGATGCGTCCGCGCTCTCGAGAACAAGGGATGGGACGTCTACACCATCGACGTGACCCATCCCGAGATCGGGGTCCCGGCGGTGTACACCGTGATCCCGGGGGCCCAGTTCCTGGATCGCACGCGGGACACGGATTTTGCCCAGCATGCGGCCCGAACGATCCTGCGGGGCCTTCCCCAGGAACTGGTGGCCCCTCAGATGGATCGCCTGTTGGGGCTTTTCGGTCCCCGGTACGATCTTACCTTTTTCTATGCCCACAGCCTCGAACGGGCGGAGAAGCCCCGGGAAGCCCTGGCCCTGTTCCGCAAGGCCCTGCACCAACACCCGGACCCCTCGGAGATCGCCAGCATCTTTGTGCACGTGGCATCCTGTCACAAGGACCTGGGGGAATACCGGGAGGCCTTGAACGCCCTCGAGACGGCCGAACAGCACAACCGTGAGTTGAAGGAGATCTACAACCTTCGAGGCTTTTGCCACTATCGCCTGAAGGAGCATCAAAAGGCCATCGCGGCCTTCGAACGGGCCATCGAAATCGATCCCGGCTCCGCCATCGACTACGCCAACATCGGGTCCAACCTGAGGGAACTGGGATTTCGAGAAGAAGCCGTTCGTCTCTATCAAATGGCCCTCGAGCTGGACCCCGACATTGATTTCGCCCGGGAAAATCTTGCCCGCTTGACGGGGGAGGCGGAAAAACGGGGGAGGTAAACCGAGCTTGCCGGGGACCTCGGGCGGGTTGTTGGTTGGCTGAAACCACCCGGGACGAATCGGGCTGGGTGTAGGTCCGAAAGCACACCCGGGTTTGTCCGCGGCGTATCCCATGACTAGCCCCCATAGTCAAGGGGCAAAAGAGGGAGCGGCTGCCCTTCGCTATGCTCCGGAGGTCCCGAGTGCGGGAGACCGGGTGGAAGGTTCGGGCAGGTATTTCCACACCGCTCAACTCCCACCTCCTCAACTCAAGTTCTCTTCAGGCCGCTTCTGGAGATGTATTACGCCGGGTTACTCGAGGGTTTTGATGGTGGCGCTTTCACGACCATCGTTTCAATCTCACCAAGAGGGGTCCGCCGATGCCAACGTGGCGGTCTCCATGCCTTTATCAGGAACTTCAAAGGACCCAATCCCCATCGGCACAGAAAAATATTCGAGGATCGAACCATTTGGGAGGTATCAGTACGGAATTCCACACCACGGATTCCGAGTGTGGTCCGGCCCTTCCATGATCCCCTATTATGGAGGAGGGGGCGGGTTGCGGCCTTTCTTGGTGAAAATTGCCCCGGCCAGCCCCGCTTGCTGGACGAGTTGCACCGGACCGGCGTATTTGGCCAACTGTATATCGGCCGTCAGTAGCGTTATACCCTCGACAATGGCCTGCGCGACGAGCAGGCGGTCGAAGGGATCTTTATGGATTGGCGGTAGGGTCATGACGGCCACCGCATGCTCACTGAGGATCGGCAGTTCCAGGTAGCCGTTGTCCAACAGGCCGCGTCGCAACACTCGTGGATCGACTTTGAAATCTTTGCGGCCCAAGTCACATTTGATTACGATTTCCCACAAGCTGGCGACACTGAAATACAATTCGTTTTCAGGCTCGCTCATCACGGTCCGAGCATCCACCGGTAGATGTTCAACGCCTTGTGCCGCCCATAGTAACAGATGAGTGTCGAGCAACAACTTCATGCGTCCTCTTCAAACATCTTCATGATCTCGGTTTCGCCCATCCGGTCAAAGTCAGCCGGCACGCTCATTTGTCCAGCCATAAAGCCGAACCGTTTGATTTCGGAAGGCTCCCGCGCGTTGAGCGGAATAACCTTGACCATTGGCTTGCCGGCTTTGGCGATGACGAACGGCTCACCGTTGGCGGCCTGCTCCACCAGACGAGATAAATGGGTTTTGGCATCATGAATGTTGTATGTCCGCATCGGGCCACCTCAATAAGACTTAGTCCGATAAACTTAGTTTATCGTCATCCAGCGCCATGTCAAGGGGTAAGAACCAGCCTCATTTCTCCGCAATCAAACGGTGGCAACATATCTTTCTCGGGAAGGTGAACGCCATCATCAAGTCAATCGGGCAGGTTCAAGGCGAAATGAAGGGTGGCGCGGCCATACCGCCCTGTCGGAGGGCTCTTTCACGGTTGAGACCACCGAGGAGGGGGTGGGGCTGGGGTGGATCAGGAAGCACACCGGATTTGTCCACGGCGTATTCATAGGGTGCGGCTTAAACTTTGATACTCATCCATACGGAAGCTTCCCTTTCTGTAAACTCCGAGCAGTTCACCGTTTTTGAGGTTTCCGCATACTCCCGCAAATGTCGGACTCTGTCCTGGGTTGAGCGATTTGGCCGGCACGCATCCCGTTTCCTCATTCCTGCGGACAAACGGGAATCCCTGAAAAGCGTGCATACCCGCTGGGTGCCGGCCTTCGTGGGCATGACGAGGGGATGGTCTCGGAATCGCTCAAATCAGGAGGAATCAACCTATTATCCTCCCAAGACTCTCACCCACCCATCCCAATTCCCGGCTATCGAGGATCGGCAACGCCGTTTGTCCGGCCCTCCGGGGCAGCAGGAAAAGCGAGATCTTTTGGGAGGCATTCGGGAGCGTTCCTTTCTCAACCTCCCAGGCTCTTGGAAATGGAAAAGTAGAAGGTGATTCCCTTTTTGTCCATGGGTCCCAACCATACGTTTCCGCCATGCTGTTCCGCGATCTCCTTGACGATGGTGAGGCCCAGGCCCGCCCCGAGGGTCCCTTCGGAGGTCCCGAGCCTTTGAAACGCCTTGAAGATTTTCTCGGGATCCTGGTCCGCCATTCCCTTGCCGTCGTCGCTGAAAGAAAAAATATGAAGGTCCTCCGATTCCTCGTATCCGATGCGGATTTTGCGGAGTCGTTCCCCGCCGTACTTTAGGGAGTTGTCCATGAAGTTCCTGAAAGCTCGTACCATACCCAACCGATCCGCCTTGATTTCCACGGGGACCTCAGGCCGAATCCATTGGATTTCTCGAATGCTCAGTTGCGCGGAAAACTCGTCCTCGATCATATGAAAGATTTCCGAAATCTTGACGGCTTCAATGGTCGGACGGGTTTCCTTGGTCGCGATGTAAACGTTGATCTTGTCCACCAGCGCCGCGATATGTTCCGAGAGCTTCAGGATCTGATCGCAATAGGATCGAGACTTCTCATCAAAAGCATCCCCTGCATGCCGGGCCAGTCGCTTTGTCAGGCCGTAAACCCCGATTGCCGGGCTTTTGAGGTCGTGGGCCACGGAATAGGCAAAGAGCTTCAGCTTTTCCGAGCTTTCCTCCAACGCTCGCTCGACCTGTCTTCGCCGGGTGATGTCCCGAGCCACGGCAAAGACCCCCTGGATTTCCCCCGTCTCGTTCCGGTAAACGGTTGCGTTGTAGAGCACCTCGGTGGTCTTGCCCGACCTGTGGCGAATGGTGAGGGGATAGTCCCTCACCCAGCCTTCGTCCAGGACCTTTCGGTATCCCTCCCCGGCTTTGTGGGGTTCGGTAAAATAATTGGAAAAGTCGTCCCCGATGAGACGCCTGCGCGATACTCCCGTCACCTGCTCCGTGGCCCGGTTTACGTCGGTGATTTTGCCCTCGAGACTAATGGTCACCAGGGGATCGGGACTGGCTTCGATGAGGCCTCGGGCATAGAGGGAAGCGACTCTGAGCTTCTCTTCCGCCTCCTTGCCGGCAGTGATGTCTTCGTAGGTGCCCAAAACCCCTTTGATCTCGCCGTCGAGGCCCCGGAGAGGAACCTTGTTGGTGCGCAGCCAAAGTTTATTGCCGTTCGGTCCCGTCTGGAGTTCCTCGTACCCGAGTTTCGGTTTTCCGGTCTCCATGACCAGACGGTCATCGGAGCGAAAAAGCGCGGCTTCCTCCGCCCAGCTCATCTCAAAGTCGTTCTTCCCGAGGATCTCCTCCGGGGACTGCAGACCCGCATCACAGGCAAAGGCACGATTGCAGCCCAAGTAAACCGAATCGAGATCCTTCCAGAAGACTCTTACCGGGATGGTATCCAGAACGGACTGCAGCATCTGCTGGGATTCCTGCAGCGCCCGCTCCGCCCTCCTGCGCTCCTCGATTTCGCGCGTGAGTTGTTCATTGACCCGGCCCAGGGTAGCGGTCCGTTCCTTCACCAGGTCCTCGAGGTGATCGCGATAGCGGTCCAATTCCTCTTCGGCCCATTTGCGCCGGGTGATGTCCTCGGCGATCCCCGCAATCCGGTAGACGGTCCCCGATGGATCACAAATGGGAAAGCCTCGATCCGAGACCCATCGAATCGTTCCGTCGGGTCGCACGACCCGGTACTCGACGCTGTATCCCAGGGCCGGATTCGAGGTCATGATCCGGCGAACCTGGTGCCGGTCCTGGGGGTGAATTGTTTCCGCCCAGGAAGCCGGGTCGGCATACAGGCTTTCGCGCTCGCGTCCCCACACCTCTTCATAGGCGGGACTGACATAGATCACCCTGGTCAGACCGATGTCCGCCATCCAAAAGACTTCGCGGATGTTCTCCGCGATCTGGCGGTACCGCATCTCGCTTTCCCGCAGGGCGTCCTCTGCCTCCTTGCATTCCGCCCTTTCCTTCTCACATTCGGCCAACTGCCGACGCAGGGATTCCAGTTCAGCGATCAGCCGGCTCCTGCTCTTGTCTTCGTCTTTCATTTGGACCCTCCCAACATGCACGCACCCGCATCCAAGGTCGATTCGAAGCTGATGACACCTGTGGATCTCGAAGTCTGTAGGTCCAGCGGGCATTTGCCGGAACGGGTATAAGAGGGACTGCCGGTTCTTTGGGCAACTTTGGAACTCATTATGGAGGTTCCGGCTACCGGATTCAAGGTAAATTCACGGCCGGTTCAAACCACTCCGCCCGGGTCCGGAAAGGAAGCCGGTCTCCTGCAGGAAGGCCGGGTTACTTGAACCAGTAGGGAGTCTTTTTGGCCCATTCGCTCTTGGGATATTTCTTGTGCAGGAGAACGAAGGCCTCCTTCGAGTACTTCCCCGTCTGATCGTCCGGAAGGCCGAAACGGGTGGACTTCACCGCCAGGTGGAGAGCTTCGGCCAGGTTGGGAGCCGATGGGTTTTCCCTGCCGTAAGAGGCGACGAAGCGACTGAGGTAGGTGGGTGCCGAACCCAGGGCCGCCAAAGTCTTGTATTCCTTTGCGGCGGCCGCTTTCTGCCGGGGGCCGGGG
>JARKQW010000482.1 GCA_029974695.1 Syntrophobacteraceae bacterium
TCCGCCTTCGTCTTTGCCGTGATTTCCATCCGGTGGATGGTATCGTACCTCACCCGGCACGATCTTTCCCTGTTCGGTTACTACCGGATTGCCTTGGCTGCCTTTGCGGGCTTTCTGATCCTCACGGGAAGGCTCTAAGGCCCGTCCCTCAAAGAAAATCCCCCCGAACCCTCTCCCACCAAGGCGGAGGATGTTTTCTCTCCTCCCTCGATGGGGAAGGGCCGGGGGCCGGTAAGACGTTTCTTTCCGCAGAGGGGAACGACCCGACTCCACGGGTTTTTCGGTATCTACGGCCAGCGGGTGATGGTCCCGCCCCGGGAGTCAAACACTCGAACCGGCATTGCGCTCCTGCCGTCCAGGCAGTGAGTGGCGCAGGAAATTCAGGGGTCGTAGGCGCGCACGGACATCTCGATCTTGTTCAAGATGCCTTCATCCACCTTGCCCTCCCGGATCAGCAGCTTGGCCGCCTGGTTGACGCTCATATTGATGGGGCCGAGATTGTGGGTGGTGCCCACGATCAGGTTGGCCCGGCTGATGAGACCGTTGTCGTCCGTGGAATAATCGTGAATGAGGGTCCCTCGAGGGGCCTCCACGCAACCTACTCCCCTTCCCGCCCGGGGTTCGGCGGGGGTGCGCACGTTGGGATCGCAGATGTCCGATTCCTCGAGCAGCTCCAGGGCATGCTCATAAGCGTACACGTCCTCGATCAGCCGCGCCCAATGGTACAGCAAGGTTGCCTGGGCGGGCCTGCCGAAGGCCGCCCGAAACTCCTCGAGCTCCGCCTGAGCCCGGGGGGTGGCGATCCGGTCCGCCACGTTGATGCGAGCCAGGCAGTTGGCCCGATAGATGCCTTTGGGATGGTCGATGTCCAGGGAGAACCCCTCGCCCCAGCAGCGGGCATAGGGGAACTTGCCGTAGGAGTACGGCACAACGGCCTCTCCCAGGTAATCCGCATAATCCTGGGTGCTGAAATCCGTGAAGGTGCCGTCGGCCTTCATGAGGCGCAGCTTCCCCTCATAGAGGGCCAAGTTGCCGTCCTCATCCACGGTACCCAGGAACCCGGTGCGGATGACCCCCAGAGCTTGAACCGCATCCAGGTAGTTGGGAAAAACCTGGGTCTTGGCAAATTCCAGGGTGAAGGAAGCAAAATCCAGAAGTTCGCTCAATTGCTTGCGAAACTCCTGCCGTTCCTCCTCGAGGAGTGCCCGGCAGAATCCCCCGACCACACCCGCATGGGGATGAATGGCTTTGCCGCCCACCTTTTCCAGGATCATCTTGACCATGTAGCGCATCCGAACCGCTTTGGCAGCCAGCTCGGGATTGGCCTTGGCAACCCCGATGACGTTCCTCACCTCGTAGTTCGCATCGGGCCCCATAACGAAATCGGGGGCCGCGAGAAAATAGAAGTTGAGGAGCTTGTCCTCGGCGTGGGAGACGGTTTGAACGAACTCCCGGAGCTTCCGGGCGGCCGGAGGGATGGTCACGCCGAAGCACCGGTCCACCGCCTTGTTGGAGGCCAGATGGTGATGCCAGGGACAGATCCCGCAGATTCGGTTCACGATCCGAGGGACCTCCTCGGCCGGTTTCCCCTCGATGAACTTCTCGAATCCGCGCAGGGACATGTAATGGACCTTGGTGTCTTTCACGTTCCCCGCGTCGTCCAGGTGAATGGCGATGGAGCCGTGTCCCTCGATGCGCGTGATGGGGGCGATATGGATCGTCTTGGACATATCCTAGGCCTCCTTCCGTTTTCGCTCGGGCCGCAGCATGCCGTGAGCTCCGGAGAATCTCAACAGAGACGCGTATTC
>JARKQW010000019.1 GCA_029974695.1 Syntrophobacteraceae bacterium
CGGAATCCACCAGGACCACGGGAATGCCCATTTCCCCCAGTTTGTTGGTCGCCGCCAACCCCGCGGGAGTGGCCCCGATCACCAACACACGATGGAGTCGATCCTTGGGTGCCTTCATGCCCGGACCCCCTTCTTCCCCTCGGCCTTCTTCTGGCGGCCCTTGAGGATCGCTTCCCCGTAATCGTGTCCCTTATTGAAGGCCTGAATGTTCATCGCTTCCGTTCCTTTGGGGACCGAATCCGCCACGGCATTCCGGGCGGCTTCCACGGACAGGGCCCGGGTTACCGCGGTAAAGAATCCCAACATGACGATGTTGGCCATCATTTTTCGTCCCAGTTCCTCGGCCATCCGCGTGGAGGGAATGGCAAAGAGATTGGCGAATTTTGCCTGCTCGACCTGCACCAGGTCCGAGTCCAAAAGAAGGGTACCGCCCTCGGGCAGCAGGGGCGAATATTTCTCGTAACCGCCTTGAGACATGCAGACCAGGTAGTCCGGTCGGCGAACGGAGGGGTAATGGATGGTGGTGTCGGAGACGATGACCTGGGCGCTGCACGCACCTCCCCGGGCTTCGGGTCCGTAGGACTGGGTGAGAGTGCTCTCCTTGCGGTCCCCGAGACTGGCGGCCCGTCCCACGATGAGGCCCGCCAGAACGATTCCCTGGCCGCCGAAGCCGGTGATGAGGATCTCTTTCCGCGTCGAAACAGGATTGCCCTGTTGGGTTCGGGTGCCTTGATTCATGCTTGGACTCCAGTTCACGCACACCCACCCCGGTCGGATGCCGCCGTAGGAGGCGCCGGACGGGAGGATCGCTCGTATCGTTCCAGGAACGTGGGGGATTCGACGTCCACGAATTTGCCCAGGGTAATGCCCCGCTCGTAGTCCATCACGGCCTCGGCCGGATTGGCATCGTTGCGAATAATGGTCCGCTCCTGGTACATCCTGAGGGTATCCAAAGGTTTTTCCTTGTTGCGCCGTCCGTACCCCGTGGGACAGGGAGCCAGGACCTCGATGAAGGAAAATCCGCGGCGGGTGACGGCTTCCTCCATGGACTTGGTGAGGTCCCGGGTGTGGAGGATGGTCCAGCGGGCCACGTAAGTGGCCCCGGACGCGAAGGCCAGGAGCGGCAGGTTGAAAGGGGGTTCCGGGTTGCCGAAGGGGGTCGTGGTGGTTCGGGCCATGGTCGGTGTCGTGGCGGCCGCCTGGCCTCCCGTCATGCCGTAGTTGAAATTGTTCACGCAGATCACCGTCAGGTCCATGTTGCGCCGGGCGGCATGGATGAAATGATTCCCGCCGATGGCGAAAAGGTCCCCGTCTCCGCTGAACACAATGACGTTGAGCTCCGGGTTGGCCAGTTTCAGCCCCGTGGCGAAGGGAATCGCCCTGCCGTGGGTCGTGTGGTAGGAATCCAGCTTGATGTACCCCGCGGCACGTCCCGAGCAGCCGATCCCCGACACCATCACCGTCTTGACCAGGTCGATGCCGCTGTTTTTCACGGCCACCAGGCAGGAAGAAAAGGCCGTGCCGATGCCGCAGCCCGGGCACCAGATGTGGGGAACGCGGTCCGTGCGGAGGAGTTCGTCCAGGGGATGATCGGATTTGGGCCTGGGTCGATTCATTTAGACTCCTTGGATCTGCTTCAAGGTCTCCAGGATTTGCTCGGGGGGAATCACGGCACCCCCGCTGTGCCCCACCAGGAAGGCGGGCGCCCGGTCTCCCGCGCAGCGTTGCACCTCGAGGTGAATCTGTCCGAGGTTGATCTCCACGGTCACCAGCGCCCGTACCTGCCGGGCCAGGCGCCGGATCTGTTCCTCGGGAAAAGGCCAGACGGTCACCAGGCGCAAAAGGCCTGCCCGAATTCCCATGTTCCTGGCCTCGTCCACG
>JARKQW010000028.1 GCA_029974695.1 Syntrophobacteraceae bacterium
CGTGGACACGGGCACGCGGCTTCGCTTGCGGGGAGAAGGGGAGAGCGGCTATCGCAGAGGTCAGCCCGGCGATCTGTATGTGCGGTTGGAAGTCCGCCCCCACGAGTTTTTTGAACGGGATGGGGACAACCTGTACGGGAAGGTGCCCATTTCCTTCGTCCAGGCTATCCTGGGGGACCAGATCGAGGTGCCCACATTGGACGGGAGGAAGGCCATCCAGGTCGAACCGGGAACCCAGCCGGGTCACGTGAGCCGTTTTCCCGGGGAAGGGGTGCCCCGATTGACAGGAAATGGACGGGGAGACCTTTTCATCGAACTGGAGGTGACCATCCCCAAACACGTCGGAGAACGTCAGGCGGAAATTCTTCGCGAGTTCATGGATTTGGAAGCGGCCAAGGAAGGCCGGAAGGTTAAGAAGTGGCCGTGGAGCCGCCGCAAGGAATCCGATTCCGACCCGGTGTTGAATTCTCATCGCCGGGCTCGCAGTTGAGTGCAGCTCAGTTTCGGGGTGGGAGGTGAGATCAAGTGCGCAGGAGCTCTGTGGGGCAATACGAAGACTTTGTGGCTTCGGCCTTGTATTGCCCGCGGTGTAAATGTGCCATGCCGGTGCGAAGCCGCCTTCTTCTGGTTCTCCCCGACGGGGAGCTTCATGAGTACCTGTGCCAGGCTTGTGCGTCTTCCCTGGGCACCAAGACCGTCCGGAACAAACAGCAGACCCGCATTTACTTGCCTTGAGCTGCTTGCGGTGTTTCAATCTTGCACCGCAGGAAATCCCTGAAGCTATGCAGCCGTGTACCTGAGTTGAGCGATTCCGAGAGCATCAGGGCGTCATGCCCGCGAAGGCGGGCATTCAGTGGGTCTGCATGCTCTTTGCGGATTCACGCATGCGCGGGATGACGAAATAGGATTCGTAACGGTCAAATCGCTCAACCCAGGGTGTGGATTGAAAGGACGCCCCTTTGAACGGGGAGTTGCGTTGCCCGGGCGGGGACGTCCCGGAGACGGGTCTTAGACAACAGAGGATTGGAGACTATGATTGAGACGGAAGGCTTGACCAAGTTCTATGGTCCTCTTGCGGCCATACGGGATGTGACCTTCCACATCGAACGGGGAGAGGTTGTGGGTTTTTTGGGCCCCAACGGGGCCGGAAAATCCACCACCATTCGCATTCTCACCTGTTACATGCCGGCCACGGCCGGAAGCGCCAGGATTGATGGGACGGATTGTTTCGAACAGTCCCTGGAGGTCCGCAGAAAGGTCGGGTATTTGCCGGAAAACGTTCCCCTGTACCTGGATCTGACTGTGCGGCGCTTTCTTCGTTTCGCCGCAGGGGTCAAGGGAATCAACGGGAAAGATCAGGAAGGGGAAATCTCAAGGGTCATCGGGATCTGCGGGTTGGAAAAGGTGTCCCACCGGATCTTGGGTCATCTTTCCAAGGGCTACCGGCAGCGCGTGGGTCTGGCCCAGGCCCTGCTCAACAGCCCGCCGGTACTGATCCTGGATGAGCCCACCATCGGGTTGGATCCCGCTCAGATCGTTGAGATCCGCAAGCTCATCCATGAACTGCGGGAAGAACACACGATCCTTCTGAGCAGCCACGTGCTCCCGGAAGTCGCCCAGCTGTGCGACCGGGTGCTGATCATCAACAAGGGCCAAATCGTTGCTACGGACACTCCCGGCAATCTCACGGCCCAGTTGCAGAAATCCGCCCAGATCGTCCTGCAGGTGGACGGCGATGCGGCAGGGCTTGCTCCGGCACTGGAGAGCCTCGAGGGGGTTCAAAGAGTCAGCTTCCGGGAAAACCAGCACGGGCGCTTTTGGATCGAGACGGATCGCTCTCGGGAACTGCGCCCCGAGATTGCCCGATTGGTTGTGGACAGGCGCCTGGATCTCCTGGAACTGAAATTGGTGGACCTCAGCCTGGAAGAGATCTTCATGCAACTCGTCACCGAAGAACCATCTCAGGAGGAGTCGGAGACATGAAAGGCTTTGTGCCCGTTTACCGAAAGGAGCTGTACAGCCTGTTCGCCTCACCCATCTTCTATGTGGTGGCTTTCACCTTCCTGGTCATTGCAGGCTATTTTTTCTACAGTGCCGTTGCCTATTACAACCTTATGAGCTTCCAGGCAAGCCAGAGCCCCATGGCGGCGAGGCAGCTGAACGTCTCGGATATGGTGTTGCGCCCCTTCTTCCTGGATCTCAGTATCGTCCTGCTGCTCATCTCCCCTCTGCTTACCATGCGGCTCTATGCCGAAGAACGCAAGACGGGCACCATCGAGCTGCTTCTTACCTATCCGGTCCGCGATCTTTCCGCCGTGCTGGCGAAGTTTGCCGCCGTGGCCACGTCTTTTCTGGCGATCCTGGCGGGGACGCTTCCCGGAATGTTTCTGCTCCACATGATTGCGGACCCCAGTTATCCCACCATCTTTTGCGGCTACCTGGGGGTGTTCCTTATGGGCAGCGCCTTCCTCTCCTTGGGGGTCTTTACGTCGTCTCTGACCCAGAACCAGATCGTTGCGGCGGTGCTCTCCTTTGGGGCGCTACTCATGTTCTGGGTGATCGGGTGGACCAAGAACCTTGTGGGCCCCACGGCGGGGAGCTTCATCGACTATGTGTCCGTCATCCGGCACCTGGACAATTTCGCCAAGGGGATCGTGGACACCCGGGACCTCTTGTACTACCTGATGTTCATCGTCCTTTTCCTGTTCCTGACTCTTCGACAGATGGAGTCTTTCCGTTGGAGGGGATAGGAGGATTGCGGCACGGCTTTCCCTCGATGCCGAGGCTCGGGTGGGACGGAGTTCCTCCGGTTCTTTGGCCCCGGGACCCGCAAGAATCTTGATCCGTGATTGAGTGGAGGTTTCGCGACATGTTGAAGAAGAAAAAAACCGGTCGCGCATGGAGCTACGGTTCCGGCACGCTGATATCAACCTTGTTTTTCCTGGGCATCCTCGTTGTGCTGGCTCTCATTGCCGAAAAAAATCCCCGGCGGTGGGACCTGACCGAATCCAAGAGCTACACCCTCTCGGAACAGACTCGAAAGGTGCTGGATTCCATCGACCAGCCGGTGAGCATCAAGGCCTTCTTTGCCACGGCCGCTCCGGAGCAGCCCAAGGTCAAGGACCTGCTGGATACCTACGTGTACTACAACCCGAAGATCACTGCGGAATTCATCGATCCGGACCGGCAGCCGGAAGTTGCAAAGCAATACGAGATCCGGGCCTACGGAACCATCATCCTCGAGGGCTACGGCAAGAAACAACCCTTGCCGACCGCCACCGAGGAAGGGCTCACCAACGGCATCCTGCGCCTGACCCGCAAAACCGACAAGAAGCTCTACTACCTAGTCGGACACGGGGAACGTTCCTTCGAAAATACCGCCAAAGAGGGCTACTCCACGGCAAACTACGAGCTCCAGAAGGCGAGCTACGCCCTGAGTCCCTTGAACCTCATGCAGCAGTCCCAGGTGCCGGAGGATGCGGTGGCGGTCTTCGTGATCGGTCCCCAAAAGAATCTTTTTCCCCAGGAGGTGGAAAGTCTCAAGGCCTACCTGGAACGGGGCGGAAGGGCCCTGATGTTTCTGGATCCTTACCGCGACGGGGGATTGCGGGAGCTGATCGCAGGCTACGGCATCGAACTGGGTGACGACATGGTCGTAGACAAGTTGAGCCGGGTCTTCGGGGGCAGCTATCTCATGCCGGTGGTCATGGAATACGGCGACCACAAGATCACCAAGGATTTCGAAG
>JARKQW010000029.1 GCA_029974695.1 Syntrophobacteraceae bacterium
ATCGGGAAGAGAGGGTCCGTTGCCCGTTGACGACGGAAGATGCGCTCGAGGAGGCGCCGACGGCTCCGTGGTCATGGAGAAAATGCGAAACCCCGGGGATCCGCCTTTTTCTTCCGACGAAAGAAAGGTCTCTAGTACATGCCTCCGCCGTGGGGCATTCCGCCCATGCCGCCTGGCACGGCAGGTTCCTTCTCCTTGGGGATCTCGGAAACCATGCATTCGGTGGTGAGCATCAGGGCGGACACGCTGGCTGCATTCTGCAGCGCCGACCGGGTCACTTTGGTGGGATCGATGACCCCGGCTTCGATGAGGTCCTCGAATTGGTTGGTTTCGGCATTGAAACCGAAGGAACCGGTTTGACCCTTGAGCTTCTCGACGACCACGGAGCCTTCTTCGCCGGCGTTCTGGGCGATCTGGCGAGCGGGCTCTTCCAGGGCGCGCCGGACGATGTTGAGGCCCAGCTTCTCGTCCCCTTCCAGGGAAAGGGCCTGCACCGCCGGGAGACAGCGCAGGTAGGCCACTCCGCCGCCGGGAACGATGCCTTCTTCCACGGCCGCCCGGGTTGCATTGAGGGCGTCTTCCACCCGGGCCTTCTTTTCCTTCATTTCCGTCTCGGTGGCGGCCCCAACACTGATCACCGCGACGCCGCCCACCAGTTTTGCCAGCCGTTCCTGGAGCTTTTCACGATCATAGTCGCTGGTGGTTTCCTCGATCTGGGTGCGGATCTGGCGAACTCTTCCCTCGAGGGACTTGCGGTCTCCGGCACCGTCCACGATGGTGGTGTTGTCCTTGTCGACACGGACGGTCTTGGCCTTGCCCAGGTCCTGGAGTCCCACGTTCTCGAGCTTGATGCCCTTTTCCTCGCTGATGACCTGGCCGCCCGTGAGGATGGCGATGTCATCGAGCATGGCCTTGCGTCGATCCCCAAAGCCCGGGGCCTTGACGGCACAAACCTGGAGGGTCCCGCGGAGCTTGTTCACCACCAGGGTTGCCAGGGCTTCTCCTTCCACATCCTCGGCGATGATCAGCAGGGGCCTTCCCATCTTGGCGATTTGTTCGAGGACGGGGAGCAAGTCTTTCATGCCGCTGATTTTCTTCTCGTTGATGAGGATGAGGGGCTCGTTGAGAAGGACTTCCATTTTCTCGGGGTCGGTGACGAAATAGGGGGAAATGTAGCCTCGGTCGAACTGCATGCCTTCCACCACTTCCAGGGTGGTCTCCATGGACTTGGCTTCTTCCACGGTGATGACCCCTTCTTTGCCCACCTTGTTCATGGCTTCGGCGATGATGTTGCCGATGGTGGAGTCGTTGTTGGCGGAAATGGTGCCGACCTGGGCGATCTCTTTCTGATCCTTGGTGGGCTTGCTGATCTTCTTCAACTCGTCGACCACCACCTGGACGGTCTTTTCGATCCCCCGCTTGAGGGCCATGGGGTTAGCCCCGGCGGCCACGAGCTTCGAGCCTTCGTAGTAGATGGACTGGGCGAGAATGGTGGCCGTGGTGGTGCCGTCCCCGGCGACGTCGCTGGTCTTGCTGGCCACCTCTTTGACCATCTGGGCACCCATGTTCTCGAACTTGTCTTCCAGTTCGATTTCCTTGGCTACGGTCACGCCGTCCTTGGTCACGGTGGGACCGCCGAAGCTCTTGTCGATGACCACGTTGCGACCCTTGGGCCCCAAGGTGACCTTTACGGCATCGGCAAGAGTATTCACGCCCTTGAGCAGGGATTCTCGCGCTTTGACATCATAGATCAGTTGTTTTGCCATGAACCGTTCCTCCGTAGAGTTTTGTTGGGATCAGAAGACGGGATGAAAGAATCGCCGGGTCTATTCAATGACCGCCAGGATGTCATCTTCCCGCATGATGAGGAGCTCTTCGCCTTCCACCTTGATCTCGTTGCCGGCGTATTTGCTGAAGAGCACACGATCGCCCGCTTTGACGTCCAGTGGTCTTCGGCTGCCGTCCTCCATCAGCTTTCCGTTGCCGACGGCGAGGACTTCTCCCTGCACGGGTTTTTCCTTGGCGGTGTCGGGGATGATGATTCCCCCGGCCGTCTTCTGTTCTTCCTCGGTTCGCCTGACCACAACTCGATCATTGAGCGGTTTCAGTTTCATGGATTCGGCTCCTTTCCAATTCGTCAGTACACCAGTTGGGATTTGAACGAAGGCGGGGACCCGGCTTCTTCCGGGAGGGCCCCTTTTGTTCGGCTCTTCAAGCCGATTGCGAGGGCACACACCGCCCTCTTCTATTAGCACTCAGACTTAGTGAGTGCTTATAATCATTCGTGGATTGCTTTGCAAGGGGGAAGAAGTGGGGATGGGGAAAAAAAGTGAAAAGGTGGTGCCCCCCTCATCGTGGTGAGTCACCTCGATACGCCCGCCGGCATTTTCCACCAGTTGATAGACGATGCTGAGTCCCAGGCCGGTTCCGCTCTGCTTGGTGGTGAAAAACGGCTCGAAGACCCGGTCCCGAATCTCCGCCGAAATCCCTTGCCCCCGGTCTCGAATATCAATGCGGGCCTCGGGTACCGGGGAATCTTTCCTCGAGCTCCGGCTCACCCGGATGGACAGGTCTCCGCCGTCCGGCATCGCTTCCAGGGCATTCACCAGTAGATTCCAGAGAATCTGTTGAAAATGATGAGGGTCCAGGGACAAGGTAGGACCGTCGTCAAAAACGGTCCGGATTCGATGGAGGACAGAAACCCTCTCTCGCGATCTCAACAAGGCCACGACCTCCCGGATCGCGGAACACACCGACAGGTCCTCGATCCTTCCGGGCTTTCTGGACCCCTTTGCCAACCACAAGAAATCGTTGACCAGGTCTTTGATCCGGAGGATCTCTCGATCCACGATGTCCATGAGCCTCGATTGGATCGAATCCGCCTGGATTTCCCCCCGCAGCATTTGGAAGGACCCGCTCATGGCCGCCAACGGGTTCTTGATTTCATGGGCGATTTCCGCCGCGATCTTCCCGGCAAAGGCCAGCCGTTCCATCCGCCGCACGTGATCTTCCATGGCCTTAAGATGGGTTAGGTCATGAAAGATGACGATCCAGCCGGAGACCCCCCCGTCCCCTTCCTGGAGAACCGAAACCGTGTACCCCAGGGTCAGGTCCTCCCCATCGGGTCGACGGTAGTGGATTTCCTTTCTTCTCGTGCTGCGTACGGCCGAAGAAAGGGACGACGGGACCTCCCGGGACCAGTCGACGGGATTCACCGAAGAAAATACCTCTTGGAGGGGCCGCCCCCGAAGTTCTTCCGCCTTCAAACCCAGCGTCTCCAGGGCCGCCCGATTCCAGAAAAGCACCGTGCCCTTCTCGTCGATGGTGAGGAGTCCGCTGCTTATGCTTTCGACAATGTTGCGATGCAGGGCCTCCAGTTGTCGCAGGTCCGATTTCTGCTTTTCCACCTGACGACTCGAACTCCTCAGCTCTTCGGCGAGATATCCGCTGAGATAGGCCACCAGGTAAAACCCCGCAATGCTCATGAGTATGGTGATGAAATAGGTGCCGGAGTCCCTCAGGTGGGTGGTGTCGGCCACGATCTGCAGGGGAGAGATCCAGCCGAAGTATTGAAGATCGAGAAGGAATCCGTAGGAAAGGCTGCACATGGAGGCGGTGAGGAGGCTCCCCCGACGTTGCAGCAGGAGGGCGGCACTGATGATGACCGGCATGTAGAGAAACGCAAAGAGGCTCTCGATCCCTCCCGAAAGAAAGATCAGGACCGTCACCGCTTCCACGTCGAAAAAGAGCTGAATGTAGCCGAACCGTTCCAGGTGCCGGATGTGTTTCAAGCTGACCGCGGCCACGATGGTGAAGAGGAAGATCACCATGGCAAAGAAGTACAGGGGCTGAATACGAGCGGCCAGGAGGTCCCCCTCCCGGCGACTCTGCACCACCAGGGTGAGCACCAGAAAGAAGACCCCGAGCAGGAGGCGGAAGAGGAGGAGCCCCTGGATCTTGCGCTTCATGGAGAGCTCCGTGCGGGCGGATGGGGGCTGTGCATCCCATTCGGGAGACACGGGGCCCTATCCTCGACCCACCACGTCCGCGATCTGGAAAATGGGCAGGTACATGGCAATGAGCAGAAATCCGATGGTGACCCCCAAAAACACGATCATGAGGGGCTCGAGCATGGAGGTGAGGGCTTCCACGGCGATGTCCACTTCCTCGTCGTAGAAGTCCGCGATTTTGCTCAGCATCTGGTCCAGGGCGCCGGTGGCCTCACCGATGGCAATCATCTGGGTGACCATGGGAGGAAACACGGCGGTTTCTTCCAGAGGCTCGGCCACGGTGCGGCCTTCGGCGATGGCGGCCCGTGCCTTGCGAATGGCCCGTTCGATGACCGTATTTCCCGAGGTGGCCGCAACGATGTCCAGGCCTTCCAGGATGGGCACGCCGCTCGAGAGCATGGTTCCCAGGGTCCGGGTGAATCGGGCCACCGCCACCTTGCGAATGAGAATGCCGAAGACCGGGGCCTTGAGGAAAAGGCGGTCCGTGATGTCCCGGCCCTTCTCCGTCTTGCGCACCCGCTTGAGCAGAAAAATGAGAACGATCAGGCCCAGGACCATCCAATGGAAATAGGCCTTGGTGAAATCGCTGACGTTCATGACAAACAGGGTGAGGGCCGGCAGCTTTGCCCCGGCATCCTTGAAAAGGCCTGCGAAAACGGGGATCACGTAAATGAGGATGACGGCCACGACGATGATGGCGATGGCCACGACGATGATGGGGTAAGTCATCGCCCCTTTGACCTTCTTCTTGAGGTTGGCCACTTTTTCGATGTAAGCCGCCAGGCGGCCCAGGATGGTGTCCAAAATGCCGCCCGCCTCCCCCGCCGCCACCAGGTTGACGAAAAGATCGTCAAAGGCCTTGGGATGCTTTCGAATGGCATCGGACAGGGTCGCCCCTTCCTCCACGTCCACCTTCACCTGTTTGACGATCCTTCGAAAGGTGGGATTCTCCTGCTGTTCCCGGAGGATTTCCAGGGCCTGCACCAGGGGTAGACCGGCATCGATCATGGTGGCAAACTGCCGCACGAAGATCACCAGGTCCCGTTCCTTGATCTTTGCCTGCAGGAAAGGAAGGTACTCGCTGAGGTCCTTGGGCTTCTGTTTTAGGCTTGTGATGTTGATGCCTTTGCGAGTCAGAAGTTGCTGGGCGATGCCGGGATTGTCCGCTTCCATTTCCCCTTTTTGCTTCTTCCCGGCCCGGTCTGTTCCTTTCCAAAGATAAATAGGCATGAGTCTCTCCTGTTGGGGCGGAGGGGTCGGCCGCCGTGACGCCTTCCCCGGCCACTAATCCTTGACGGAACAACGGATCACTTCCTCGATGGAAGTAATTCCGGCCTTGAGCTTGTTGATGCCGCTGCGCCGGAGAGTCACCATTCCCAGCCGAACCGATTCCTTCTTGATCTCCGCCGAGGAGGCCCCCAAGAGCACCAGTTCCCGGATGGGATCGTGCATCGGCATGACTTCATACAGGGCGATTCTGCCCCGGTATCCCGTATGATTGCATACGGGACAGCCCTTTCCCAGGTAACAGGCAAAAGACCCCAGCTCGTCTTCTCGAACCTCCAGGTCCAGCAACGCTTCCGGCGGAACGTTTTCCTCGATGCGGCATTCCGTGCAAACCCGGCGGGCCAGCCGCTGGGCCACCACCAGGTTGACCGCGGAGGACACCAGGAAGGATTCCACCCCCATGTTCAGGAGCCGACTGATGGTGCTGGGGGCATCATTGGTGTGAAGGGTGCTCAGGACCAGGTGACCGGTCAATGCGGCCTTGATCCCGATTTCCGCGGTCTCGAAATCCCGGATTTCCCCCACCATGATGATGTCCGGGTCCTGCCTCAAAAACGAGCGCAAAGCCGAAGCGAAATTGAGCCCGATGGCATCCAGGATCTGCACCTGGTTGATCCCGGGAAGGTTGAATTCCACGGGGTCTTCCGCCGTGGATATGTTGTGACTGGTCTTGTTCAGCTCCGCCAAGGCACTGTACAGCGTGGTCGTCTTCCCGCTCCCCGTGGGACCGGTGACCAGTACCATGCCGTAGGGGGCATGAATGGCGGAACGGAAGGCCTTGTACTGGGATTCTTCGAAACCCAACTTGGTCATGTCCACCTGGAGGTTGGACTTGTCCAGGAGCCGAAGGACCACCTTTTCTCCAAACAGGGTCGGGAGAACCGACACCCGGAAATCCATCTCCTTGCCCTTGGCCTTGAGCTTGATGCGCCCGTCCTGGGGAAGCCTCCGTTCGGCAATATCGAGCCGGCTCATGATCTTGATTCGCGAAATGATGGCATTGCGCAGGGCCAGGGGAGGACGCATGATCTCGTGGAGCATTCCGTCGATGCGAAAACGCACCCGCATCATCTTTTCGTAGGGCTCCACGTGGATGTCGCTTGCCTGCTTTCGGATGGCGTCCATGAGGATGAGGTTCACCAGTTTTACCACCGGCGCCTGTTCCGCCGCATCCTCGAGGAAGGACAGGTCCACGTCCTCCTGGGATTCCACCACATCGACGTCCACCTCTTCCTTGAGCATGCCCAGCATGTCTTCGATGTTTTCATCGGCCCCGTAATGCTGACCGATGATCTTCTTGATGGACGTCTCCGAGGCCACGTGGACGTGGATGTTCTTTCGGGTGAGGAAGCGGATGTCGTCGATGACGAACAGGTTTCCCGGGTCCGCCATGGCCACGTTCAGGGTGTTGCCCATGATGCCGAAGGGAATTGCCTGGTATTTTTGAGCGACATCCATGGGAATCAGGCTGATGACGGCCTTGGGGACCGAAAGTTTCGCCAGGTTTACCTCGGGGACATGGAACTGGCGCGCCAAGAACCCCACCAGGGTGTCTTCGCCGATCATCCCCAGCCTGATGAGCACGGCCCCGATGCGCTCCCCGGTCTGGTTGTGCTCTTCCAGGGCACGAGCCAGCTGGTCGTTGTCGAGCAACCCTTCGGAAACCAACAATTCGCCGATCTTCTTGGACACGAACGCTTAACCCTTCTCTGAACGTCGCCGCCTGTTCGGATTCTCAGGTTTCTCCGGCATCGACCCTTCCCCGAAACGCTCTCCCATTATCGCATCGTGGGTTTTGATGCGCCACGAGATTTTGGGCCGATACGGACGATCAAAAGGCTTGACAGGGCCGAATTCCTGGTTATTATTCGCTGCAATTTTCCTGGAGGATGGACCAAAATATCAGATTCGGAGGTATTTGTCATGATTTGTGCCACTGTGAAGGCCGGTTCGGAATGCGCCTTCATGACCAAAAGCGGTTGCGGGTTCAACGGGGGCTCCTGTCATCCCATTGTGGATCAGTGTGAAGGTTGTCAGCGAGTGGTGGATTTGGCCTCGGGAAGATACTGCAACAGTTACCCCAATCCTGCGGCCAAGTGGAGGACCAGCGTGTGCAACTTCGCCAGCCACGCCAAGGCGTCCACCCAGGCGCAACAGCAAGCGAAAATCAACCCCCTCAAGGCCTCGAAGCGAAGCACCAAGCGAAAGTAACGGATCATTGGGAGAGGTGGGAGTGATCCGTCCGGCCGGCCGGAACGAGTCCCCCTCGATGTCATTGCTCTCACTTCCCAATGACACCCTTTCAGGGGCACCTCTTTTCTATCGGAATCCCCCGGGAAAATCTTCATCGAATCCTGCCTGCGGAAATCGGCGCAAACCCTCGCCCCGAGATGCCTTCGGCTTTGTATGTGCTTTTACCGCCGGGACGGGTTATGGTATTCTCACTCAAGGCAGGAGATTTCAACCCATCGGCCTGTGTTTTTGGCCGGGAAGTGTCGCAAGGATACGGGGACGATGCCAAGAAAGGATTCCAACACAGTGGAGCGCACACTTATTTTGACGGGCACTCAGGCAGCCGCTCTGGCTGCCAGGCTTTCTCGCGTTCAGGTGATCACCGCCTATCCGATCACGCCGCAATCCAAGATCCCCGAGATCTTATCCGAGTACGTGGAGAAGGGAGAGCTCCAGGCCGAGTTCGTGCGGGTGGAGAGCGAACATTCCGCCATGGGGGTCTGTATTTCCGCCTCCCTGGTGGGGGCCAGGGTGTTTACGGCCACCGCCGCCAACGGGTTGGCCTATATGCACGAGCAGCTGCACTGGGCCGCCGGGGCGCGCCTTCCCATCGTGATGCCGGTCACCAACCGCGGCCTGGGGGCCCCGTGGACCATCCTGAACGACATGCAGGATACCCTCTCCCAGCGGGATACGGGTTGGATTCAATTCCACTGCATGAACAACCAGGAGGTGTTGGACAAGATCATCCTGGCCTACCGGGTTGCCGAACAGATCATGGTTCCCATCATGGTCTGTTTTGACGGCTTCCGGCTTTCCCACACCATGATGCCCGTCTCCGTTCCCCCCCAGGACCGGGTGGATGCCTTCCTGCCGCCCTACCGCACCCCGTACGAACTCAGTCCTCACAATCCCGTAAACATCAACCCCGTGGTCATGTCGGACCCCTTGCCCGACAGCCGGGGAAGGCTTTGTCCCAGCTACATGGGCTTTCGTTTTCGGCTGCAGGAGGAGCTCGAGTCGGCACTTGCCGTGATCGCGGATGCAGGGCGCCGGTTCGGGGAGTTCACCGGCCGTTTTTACGACGACGTGCTGTATCGCTACCGGGCGCAGGATGCGGACGTTCTTTTCGTCACCATGGGCTCTCTTTCCAGTGAAGCGACCGACGCCGCGGACCTGCTCCGGGAAGAGGGCGTGAAGGCGGGAGTGGTCGGCCTGGGGGTCTATCGACCCTTTCCCGCCCGGGAATTGGCCGAGGCCGTGCAAAACGCAAAGGGAATCGCCGTCCTGGAAAAGGGGATCAGTTACGGCTACGAAGGAGCCCTGGCCACGGAGCTCAAGGCGGCCCTTTTTAGCCACAACGGCCGTCGCCCCACCCTTCACAACTACATCCTGGGTCTGGGGGGAAAAGACGTTAAGCCCTCGGACCTGACGGGACCGGCCAGGGAAGTCATGGAATCCGCTCACAAAGGGATTCGGCAGGAAAAACCCCGCTGGCTGGGGTACGGAATCTGATATTTCGCCAAGAGAAAGGGGCCAGGCAGGAACTATGTCGACGACGATCATGGAATTCCCCGACCAGGAATATATTCTCCCCGGCACCCGCACCTGTGCCGGTTGCGGCTTGCCCATTGCGTATCGCTATATCCTCAAGGCCTTAGGCCCAAAAACCATCGTAACTCACCCCGCATGCTGCCTCACCATTTTGCACGGGATCTACCCCAGGACCCCCGTCGCCGTCAATGCGGTGAACAACACCTTTGCCAGCACGGCGGCTTCCGCTTCGGGATTGGCTGCAGGGCTCAAGGCGACGGGCCGGGAGGATTACACCGTCCTTGCCATGGCCGGTGACGGCGGGACCTTCGATATGGGCATCCAGGCCCTCAGCGGGGCCGCCGAGAGGGAAACGGATTTCATCTACGTATGCTACGACAACGAAGCCTACATGAACACCGGCGTCCAGCGATCCAGCGCCACCCCTTCGGGGGCTCTCACCACCACCACCGCCGTGGTGCCCAAGGAACAACCCAAGAAGGATTTCATCCAGATCATGGAGGCGCATCATCCCGCCTATCTCGCCACCACCTGTTCCTCCTTTCCTGGAGACCTCTACAACAAGTTCGCCAAGGCCAAGGACATCCGCGGGACCCGCTTCGTCCATCTCATGGTCCCCTGCCCGTCCGGCTGGGGATTTCCCACCAGGGACACGGTGAAAATCGGTAGACTGGCGGTGGAAACCGGGGTGGTCGTGCTCTACGAAGTGGAGCGCGGCGGGCCCATTCGCCTCACGGGCAAGAGCCTCAGCATGGCGCGAAGCGGCAGGAAGCGACCGGTGGAAGAATATCTTCGGCCTCAAGGTCGGTTCAAGAAAATGACTCCCGAGCGGATCGCTCTTTTCCAGCAGGAGGTGGACCAACGGTGGGCGGGGCTCCTGCAACGGGCGGGATTCTAGTTCCAGCAACGCGAAAAAGAACGCTCTTAACGGGTCGACGAGGGTCTCGTCCTCGGGGCGGAGGCCCGAACGGGACCCCAAGGTGTGCTACGAGCCCCGGCTTTCCTCGGGAGGACGGAGGGGGCCCCGTTTTCGGTTTTCTACTCCCACCACCGCAACAAGGCGCTTCCCCAGGTAAAACCCGCCCCGAAAGCAGACATCACCAAGTAGTCCCCCTTGCGAACCCGGTTTTCCTCCACCACCGCCTGATACAGGCACAAAGGGATGGTTCCCGCGGTGGTGTTGGCATAGCGGTCGATGTTGACGATCACCTTGCTCCTGTCGATCTTCATGCGGTTGGCACTGGCTTCGATGATGCGCAGGTTGGCCTGGTGAGGGATGAAAAGGGCCACATCGTCTCCCGTCAGCCGGTTCCTCTCGAGGATCTCCGCAGAAACATTGGCCATCTCGATGACCGCGTGCCTGAAGACCTGCCTGCCCTCCTGGTACACGAAATGTTCCTTGTTCTTGACCGTCTCGCAACTGGCGGGCCGCTTGCTCCCCCCCGCCTTCATGTGCAGGAAGTCTCCCCCCGCCCCGTCCACGTACTGTACGAAATCCAGGACCCCGTACCCTTCCTCGGGGCAGGGCTCGAGCAGCGCAGCTCCTGCGGCGTCGCCGAACAGCACACAGGTGTTCCGATCCTCGTAATCGATGATGGTGCTCATGACATCGGATCCGATCACCAGGACCTTGTCGTACCTGCCCGCCTCGATCATCTGGGCCCCCGTGGTGAGGGCAAAAACAAAGGCCGAACACCCCGCGGACAGGTCGAAGCCCCAGGCCCGGGAAGCGCCGATCTCCTTTTGCACCAGACAGGCAGTGGCCGGAAAGAGCATGTCGGGAGTGACCGTCCCCACGATGATGACATCGACCTCTTCGGGAGAAGCCCCCGCCCTCTCGAGACATTCCCGAGCGGCGCGAACAGCCATATAGGAGCTGCCGAGGCCCGGCTCCAGGATCCTTCTTTCGCGGATTCCCGTACGGGTCACGATCCACTCGTCGGTGGTGTCCACCATGTCCTCAAACTCCCGGTTCGTCATGCGCCGTTCCGGAAGAAAACGGCCCACGGAACGAACGTATGCGTTTCTCCGCGGCGTTCTTCGATTTGCCATTACATGATTCCTTTATAATATCCCCCGTCGATCTGGATGGACGCACCCGTGATGTACCCGGCCTGCTCCGAGGCAAGGAAAGCCACCAAGGCACCGAACTCCTCCGGGGTCCCCAGTCTGCCCATGGGCACCTGGGACTCCCATCCCCGGATCACGGCCTCGGGGGTGGTGCCGTCCCTTTCCGCCACGAACCGAGCCAGGCTCCTCACCCGTTCCGTCATGGTATATCCCGGGCACACGTTGTTGACCGTAATGTTGTAAGGGGCCATCTCGTTGGACAGGGTTTTTGCCAGCCCGACCACCGCCGATCGCACCGTGTTGGACAGGATCAGCCCATCGATAGGCTGCTTTACGGAAATGGAGGTCATGTTGATGATCCTTCCCCAACGCTTCTCCATCATCACCGGCAGGACCTCCCGGGTCATAATGATGGCGCTCATGAGATTGAGCCGGACCCCCTGCTGCCACAGGTCGTCATCGATTTCGAGGAAAGTCCGGGAGGGAGGCCCCCCTGCATTGTTCACCAGGATATCCGCAGTCCCAAAGTGTTCCATGGCCTGTCGAACGAAGTTTCTCGCCTGCTCCGCCACGGAGACGTCGGTAGGAATGCCGATGACTTCCCCCTCCGAAAGGACCTTGATTTCCTCCACCGTCTTGGGAAGCTCGGCATCATCCAGCGCTCCAATGGCCACTTTGGCCCCTTCCACGGACAGCCGGACGGCAACGGCCTTCCCCAATCCCTGGCTGCCTCCGGCAACCAGGGCCACCTTTCCTTTCAAACCCAAATCCATTGGTACCCTCCTCGTTCCGAACAAACCCCGCCCCGACCCGACATTTTCCCACTGCCCCCCGCGAATCCCACACCGGTTTTTCCGGGCATGCCGGACCCGCTCGAGGGGAGTTTATACCTCGTAGAGCGAACGCATTTTCGCGGTGTAGGCGCCTTGTTCCTCATAGATGAAAAAGGGAGGAGCGATCCGGAGCTCTTCTCCCCCTCCCTTGCGAAATTCCACGTGCACGAGCGTCCCCGGGGCGGACTCCCGGGAATGGATCACGGTGAGTTCCTTGGGGCTAAACCCATGGGCCTCGGATTCCACCAGGGCCCGGGCGAGGCGGGCGGCTGGGTAGATCAGCCCCAAACGTCCTCCCGTGGGCAACAGGTGGCGGGCCGCTTTGAATACGTCCCCCACCGAGGCCGCCAGTTCATGCCGGGCGACGGCCCTGGTCGGCTCCGGATTGATTCTCCCCATATGAACGGCCCGATACGGCGGGTTGCTCACCACCACGTCGAAGCTCCGGGGAGGAAGATGACCCGCGACCTCTCGAAAATCCATTTGAAGAATGCGAATACGCGGTTCCCAACCGTTGCATTGAACGTTCTTTCGGGCAAGCTCCGCCAGTTCGGACTGGATCTCGATTCCCACCAGTTCGGCCCCCCGGCGCCTGAAAGCCAGGATCAGCAGGACGATCCCGCACCCCGTGCCCAGATCCAGAACCCTGTCCGATTCCCGGATGTTGGTGAGACCTGCCAGCAACACGGCATCGATGGAGAAGCGGTAGCCGTCCCGGCGTTGGAGAACGGTCACCTTGCCCTGGAACATCGTATCCGAAGTGATCAAAGAGATTTCCTTGCCTGAAAGCCTACCCCTAGGGCCATAGGGTGTGAATGACGAGACCGCTCCCGACCTTGGGGTAAAAGTACGTGGACTTATGAGGCATGATCAGACCGGAGTTTGCCGCTTCCTGGACCTGTTCGATGCGAGTGGGGTTGATAAAGAAGCCGGCCTCGTAGACCTGAGCGCGCACTCCGTCGAGCCCTTCGCTCAATTCGTGCTTGAAGTGGATGTTGTTCTCGTCGGCCAGAAACCCTTCGTCCAACCCCATGAGGTGCCGCAGAATCACCTGATCCAGGACCACCACATCCAGCCGGTGAAGCACCCGGGCAATTCCTTTTCCCTCCAGGTGGCGGGAAACGGCTTCTTCCCGGGCCTTGAGAAGATAAAAAGCATCGTCCCCCTGCCGGAAAAGACCGATGGCGTTTTCCTTGGCCGCCCTTGCAGATTCGAGGGCCGTGCGCCATTGCCGCTCTCCCTCCGGCCCCGACGGAAACCGGGCCACCTCGAAGAACTCCGAGGCCTTTTGCAGGAACGACTCGGGTTCCCACGCTCCCAGGTGCCGAAGCATGCGGTGGGTGGGAAGAATGATCATCCCCTCCTGGTTCAGGTTTGCCAGGTAGATCAGGATGTGCTCATAGGGGGCGTCCGGCCTTGCGGAGGCGAAGCGCTCCCTCTGGATGTCCCGGTATTTCAAGGCCGTCTCGTAGCGATGATGCCCGTCGGCGATGAAGATCGCCTTATCCCCCATGAGTTCCCGAACCTCCTTCAGAACCCGGGGACCCGTGAGCGCCCAAATCCGGTGTCGCATTCCCCATGCGTCCGCGAAAGACAAGGTGGGTTCCCCTTCCTTTCCCTGCCGAAGGCAGCGGTCCACCGCCCGGGACGGGTCCGAGTAAAGGGCAAAAACCGGGCTCAGGTTGGCCCGGCAGGAAAGCATCAGGCGAAGCCGTTCGTTCTTGACCGCCTGAAAGGTCTTTTCATGCGGCTTTACCATGCCGGTGGTGAATTCGGCCAGGCGCATGGTACTGATGAATCCGAAGCGGGTCCGACGGACCCCCTCGCCCAGGGTGAAATCCAGTTCATAATAATAGATGGCGGGTTTCGGCTCCCGCACCAGGATCGACTCGGAAAGCCACCTGTCGAGAGTATTGCCCGCCCGGGTGTGCGGGTTGTCCTCCTCGGTGTCCTGGGGGGTCTTCTTCCCCAGCTCCAATCGGATCATGTTGTGGGGATGGATTTGATAAAAACGGTCCTGCTCGGCCGGTGAAATCACGTCATACGGCGGGATCACCACCTCGGCCAGGTCGGGCACCTTTTCCGGATTGTAGCGAAGCCCCCTGAAAGGGACAATCTCTGCCATGGACCCCTCTTTCTCTTCCCCGTTGCCAAATCGTTCTCAGCTCCACACGAAAGCACCACAAAGAATTCCTGCACAGCACCCTGAGCGCGGGGAACCCTTAGCTAACACACCCGGCTTCGTTTGACAAGCAACATGGGTCGGCACGATCCCCGGCTCCTGCACCGGAACCGGCGGTCTTCGCCCGCCCCCGTCCCGACCTCATCCTCGAATCCCCCCAAGCCAATCCCCTCTGGGCCCCGTCTCGCGGCGGCGATTGAGAACCAGGTAGGAAAAATCGGCAAAGACGGACCGTATCCCGGCGGCATCCAGGGCGCAACGGGCCAGGTCCAGCCACCACCGGGCCTTCTCGATAACCGCCTGATCGCTGCTGGCCAGGACTCCGCGGTCGTGGGGAAATTCCCTCTCGGGAACAGGGACCGCCCGGGCATCGCCGGGAATGCCCAGGGTCTTCATCCTGCGCCGGTATTGATTGGCCAGGATTCCGCTGTGACTCATGGGAGCGTCAAAGAAGAAGAAAAGCTCTCGGGGTCGAGACTCCTCCAAGAATCGGAAGATCAGATCCACGGCCATCTCGCTGACCTGGGTCAGGCGAAAACGGGCCGACTGACCGGCCAGGTCCCGCAAGGCCCCGTCATTGGCCAGGAGGAGTACGCGACCCAAGACGGCACTCTCCACCGTGATCTGGACATTGTGGCCGTCCACGTAAAGGGGCTCGGTCCGCCACCGGGCGCCTCGACACCTCTTGGCGAAACGCCCCAGGGCCGTCTCCTGGCTGAAAACCCCCCTCTGGAGCAGGTGGCGCTCCACTTCGCTCAATCCGTACCGGTTGCCGACCCATTCGAGGGAGGCCGTTCTGGGATATTTTCGATTCTGGAAATAAAAGAAATCGGTGGCGGCCTCGTGGACGAGCCACGGCCTAAGCGCCTTCATCATGGGACATACCTGATCTTTCGGACCGCATCGAGAAGGGCGTCGGGAAGGACCACGGGGTTACTTCTTCTCGCAGGGGACCTCGCTTTGTGCCTGGGCCTTGGCAATTTCTTCCCGGCGCAGCTCTTTGCGAAGCACCTTGCCTACGATGGTCTTCGGGAGAAACTCCCTGAATTCCACAGCCTTGGGAACCTTGTAGATGGCAAGCTTCTCCTTGCAAAACCCGATGATTTCCTCCTCAGCGGCCTCCTCGCCGGGTTTGAGCACCACGAAGGCCTTGACCGTCTCCCCCCGATACGGGTCCGGGATCCCGACGGTCACTGCGTCCAGGACCTTGGGATGCTCGTAGAGGACTTCATCCACCTCCCGCGGATAAACGTTGTAGCCTCCGGCAATGATCATGTCCTTTTTTCGGTCCACAATGAAGGCATACCCCTCTTCGTCCACGGTGGCGATGTCCCCGGTGTAAAGCCAACCGTCTCGAAGCGACCGGGCCGTCTCCTCGGGCATCTTCCAGTAGCCCTTCATCACCTGGGGACCCCGGATCAGGAGTTCCCCCGGTTCCCCCACCGGGAGGTCCCGGACGCCCAGGTCCAGGTCCACGATGCGGTAGTAGGTCCCCGGTAGAGGTATGCCGATGGAGCACGTTTTGCGGGTCCCCAGGAGCGGGTTGCAGTGGGTCACGGGGCTGGATTCCGTCAGCCCGTAGCCTTCCACGATGGTGCTGCCGGTCAGTTCCTCGAACCTTCGCAGGACTTCGGCGGGCATGGGGGAAGCGCCGGTCACGCAAAGCCGGATGGAGGAAAGGTCGTAGTCCTGGACCTTGGGATGATTCACGATGGCCACAAAGATGGTTGGGACCCCCGGAAAGACCGTCGGCCTACTCTTGTGGAGAATCTTCATGAACTCGTTGATCTCGAAACGGGGAATGATGATGGCGGCACATCCCGTGTACAAGGTCAGGTTCATGCCCACCGTCATCCCGAACACGTGGGAAAACGGCAGAATGGCAACGAAGCGTTCCTTCCCCCGCTCAATCTTCTGGAACCATGCGATGATTTGGTTCACGTTGGCCACCAGGTTCCGGTGGCTGAGCATGACTCCCTTGGCGATCCCCGTGGTCCCCCCGGTATACTGAAGGACCGCCAGATCGTCGGGTTCCACCGTGCAAGGCAAGGTCGAGGGCTCGTGACTCCGAATGAGCCGGGTGAAGTTCAGGATGTCTTCGCCGTAAGGCACGGCGGTAAAAAGGTTCCCTCTTCTGGCCTTGATGGGATACAGCAGGCGGTACAGTCGGGGCAGATATTCCCGAAGGCTGGTTACGATCACCTTCTTGAGGCCCGTTTTGCCGAGGACGTTCCGGACCTTGGGGTACAGGTGATCCAACACCACCAGGTACTCGGTCTCCGAGTCCGTCCACTGGTGCACCACATTTCCCGTTCCACGTACAAGGGATTTGTGAGTACGGGAACGGCGCCGTTCCACAGGGCCGCGTAATAGGCGATGATGGTCTGGGGGCAGTTGGGCAGCATGATGGCGACCTTCTTCCCCCGCCCGGCTCCCATTTCGAGGAAGGCGCCGGCCATGCGCAAGACCTGGTCCCAGAGCTCTCCGTACGTCAGCTTGGCCCCGAAGAACTCCGTGGCAACGTTGCGGGGGAATCTCCCGGCCATCAACTCCAACTGATGGGGCAGCAACGGGTCCGAATTGTCCAGGGAGCGAGGAACACCGGCATCATAGTTTTCGTACCAGACAGGATCCATTCGGCTCTCCGATTCCGTGAGACAACCATCTCATCCTTTTTCCGGAGTGAGCATCCAGCAGGCTGAAAAACCCGGCACTCCGTTTTCCAAGAAGCGATCCTACTCTCCTTCGAGCGATTTGACCGGGACGAATCCCGTTTCGTCGTTCCCGCGCAGGCGTGAATCCGGAAAGAGCGTGCATACCCGCTGGATGCCCGCCTTGGCGGGCATGCCGCCCGGATGTTCTCGGAATCGCTCCACTCAGGCAGCAGCCAATCGCTCAATCGGGGCCTGCTATCCTCATCCCGTAACGGGATGGTTAGGGAGGAAGGGGACGACAACCGACGAGCCACCTTTCCCCCCTCGCCACTCATCGAGGGGGAAAGAAGGTGCACCCGAGTCTCGAGGTCCTGCCGAGAACGGTTTACGAACTAAAGAACCCCACGGCCCTCTCCCGTCGCGGGGACGGAGAGCTTCCCTTCCTTGACGGCAGTTGGACGGACGGGGGGAACGACCTGCATGGTTCCAAGCCCTAGGAACAGGTGGACTTGAATTTCTTCATCTCTTCGTTGAATACGGGCAGGAAGGTGAAAAGGTCTTCCACCACTCCATAGTCCGCCTTGCTGAAGATAGGCGCTTCGGGGTCCTTGTTCACGGCTACGATATACTTGGACGAACCCATCCCGGCCAGATGCTGGATGGCTCCGGAAATCCCCACGGCGATATAGAGGTTCGGATTCACCACCTTGCCCGTCTGACCCACTTGGTCGGAATGAGGTCTCCAGCCCGCATCCACCGCCGCCCGGGATGCTCCCACAGCGGCACCCAGGATCTGCGCCAGTTCCTGGAGCAGGGCGTAGTTCTCCGGTCCTTTCATGCCTCTTCCCCCGGAGACGATGATCTCGGCTTCGGTGAGTTCCACTTTCCCCGTGGTGTCCAAATCCATGGTCCGGACCTCGGAGCGGCGTTCGGGAATCGGGAGCTGCAGGGTTTCCATCTCCGCCCTCTTTTGCTCCTGGGGGGCAAGACAATCCATGACATTGGGACGGCAGGAGATGAGAGGCAGCGCCCCGGGGGCCCATTCGCACCAGGCAAAGCATTTTCCTGAAAAGACGGGGCGTTTGGCTTTGATCTTTCCGTCCTCGCATAGGATTTGGGTGCAATCCTGGGCCAGCCCCGCTTCCAGCCGTCCGGCAAGACGGGCGCTCAAGTCCCCGCCGTTCAACGATGCGGGCAAGAGCACGACGCACGGGTTACACCGCTGCACCACCTCGGCCACAAGGGCCGAGTAAACCTCGGGAACGTAGTGCTCCAGGGAAGGATCATCCAGGACGTAGACCTTGTCCACTCCATACCGGCCCAGTCCCACCGCCTCCCCGGAAATCCCGGAACCCAGGGCAACGGCACACACATCCGATCCCAGACGATCGGCCAACCTCTTGCCCTCGCCTGCCACCTCATACGATACTCGGCGAAACTTCCCGCCGCGGATTTCCATAACGACCAAAACGCAACCGGACATGGTCTGCTCCTGTGTCAACGGTCAGATCACCTTCGCTTCCTCGTGCAGCAGGCGAACCAGCTCTCTTGCTTTTCCCGCGGCGTCGAGGTTTCCGTCGAGGATGCGACCGGGCTTTCTCACCGGGGGCATCTCCAGGGCCGTCATGCGGATCTTGGCGGCGTGGGGACCGCATTGGGAGGGATCGATGCCCAGGTCGGACAGCTTTTTGAAAGTCAGGGGCTTTTTCTTGGCCTTCATGATGCCGGGCAGGGACGCATAACGGGGGTTCCATACGGCATGGGAACCTCCCAGGGTGATGAGAGCGGGCAGATCCGCCACGGCGACGCTTTTTCCCCCTTCCACCGGACGTTCGATGATCACCCGGGAGCCGTCACATTCGATGCTGACCGCCAGGGACCAGTGGGGCCGGCCGAGAAACTCCGCTACCTGCGCTCCTATCTGCGCCTGGTCGAAATCCACGGCCCGGGACCCGCAGAGGATGAGGTCCGGGTTCAGTTCCCGGGCGGCCGTGGCCAGAACCCGCGCCATCGCCAGGCTGTCGCTTCCCTCCATCGCCGGGTCGTCTATGAGAACCCCGTTGTCCGCTCCCATGGCCAAAGCGGTTCGAATCGCCTCCACGGTCCTTTGAGGTCCGACGCTCAGGATGCTCACCACTCCCCCGAGTTTCTCCTTCAAACGGAGGGCCGCTTCTACCGCAAATTCATCGTAAGGGTTTATGATCCATTTGAGGTCATCCGTGACGATGGACCTGCCGTTGCCCGCGATGCGAATGACCGACTCCGTATCCGGCGTCTGTTTGAGTAGGACTGCAATGTTCACGGCTATTTCTCCTGGTGCCTTTGATCTCTTCCACGAACGCTCCGCTCACAAGCGCCGGGATCACGGGCTCCAAACGGGCAAATGGAGCGCGCAATTAACCTTTCTTCATAGCATACCCGCACCCTTCTGTACAGGGACAAACCGGCCGTGGGAAGAGAACGGGTCCCGGGAGGCACCTCGCTCGGGTCGATGGTTGGAAGAGATGGTCGGACCGGAGAATTGAGGGGAGGCGATGAGGCCGCAGATCCTGCGGCACGGAAAGGGAAGATCCCCGGGAGGCAGGAGCGGGTTTCCTTGGACGGAGGCGAGGCTCACCCCAGGGGCAGAAGGTCCCGGCGCCGGGACACACCCATCCGTTCGGGGATCCGTTTCGCCGACACCCCCCCCACGAGAACGACTCCCCGCAGTTCTCCCCCTTGCCTGCCGCTCGGGAAAACCTCGGCCTTAGGATTCCTTATGGCAATCGGAACAATAGCCCTGGATGAGCACCTGATGCCGCAAGACTCGAAAGTCATGCCCTTCGGGCAGCGTAATCTTGTGGCTCAATCCCGAAGCATCCAGGTCCGTGATGCTCTGACACTTCAAGCACACCATGTGGTGATGAGGGTCCACCTTGGCGTCATAGCGGGCCACTTCCGTGACCGGACTCACCTTCTGCACCAACCCGACCTCGTAGAAGCGCTCGAGGGTCTTGTACACCGTGCCCAGAGAAATCATTGGAAACCGTTTTCTCACCTGCTGGTAAATGACCTCTGCGCTTGGGTGATCCAAGTTGTCGTAGAGCGCCTGGTAAATCGCGAGACGTTGATAGGTGACCTGCAGTCCATGGCCTCGTAGCGTGGCAATGAAATCCCTTTCGTTTTGCCCCTCCGTCATTTCATCCCCTTTCCAAGCGAAAACGATATCTCAACAGCATAAGATCGGCATGATACTCACTCTGCTATTATTCTAGAATAGTTATCAGGGTAAGCACAAGCTTTTTTTTATAGTGATGTTAGGGAATGTTGCCCTCCGTTCTTGCCGGAGCCCCCCCTCCTTCCCTTTGGCCGTATCGCTTCAGGTAAACCAGGAGGATGGAGACGGCTGCGGGGGTGATTCCGGAAATCCTGGAGGCCTGACCGAGGCTCAGGGGGCGAATCTCCTGCAGTTTCTGACGGACCTCGTTGGACAACCCGGGGACGTCCCCATAAGGGAAATCCTCGGGGATCCTCACCTGCTCGAACTGCCGAAACTTCTTCACTTCCGCCTCCTGCCTGCGCAGGTACCCCTCGTATTTGCACTCGATTTCCACCTGCTCCTTCACGGAATCGGGGAGAGGAGTCGAGGGGGCACAAACGGCCTCGATGTCTTCATAACCGATCTCGGGGCGCTTCAGGAGGCGATCCAGGGAAACGGACCCCTCGACCGCAGGGGACCTTTTGGACTCCAACAGGGAACACAGCCGGGGGGAAGGAGCGATAAAGGTCTTGGCCAGCCTTTGGAGTTCCGCCCGGACGGCTTCCCGACGCTCGATCATTTCACGATATGCCGAGTGGGAACGAAGCCCCAGTCGATACCCTTTCTCGAGAAGGCGCAGATCGGCGTTGTCCTCTCGAAGCAGCAACCGGTATTCCGCCCGGGAGGTAAAGATGCGGTAAGGTTCCCGAGTCCCCTTGGTCACCAAATCGTCTACCATCACCGCCATATAGGCCTCGGAGCGATCCAGCAGGAAAGGAGGCTCCCCCCGGACCTTCAAGGCGGCGTTGATCCCGGCCCACATGCCTTGGGCGGCCGCTTCCTCGTACCCGGAGGTCCCGTTGATCTGCCCCGCCATGTAGAGCCCGCGGATCCGCTTGGTCTCGAGGGTCGGATGGAGCTGGGTCGGTTGGACGAAATCATACTCGATGGCGTAGGCCGGCCGCATAAGGTCGGCATACTCGAGCCCGGCAATGGAACGGACGATCCCCAACTGAATCTCGTAGGGCAGGGAATTGCCCGTTCCGCTTGCATAGATTTCCTCGGTGTCGAGCCCTTCGGGTTCGAGAATGATCTGGTGGAATTCCTTGTGGGGGAATTTCATCACCTTGTCTTCCAGGGAAGGACAGTACCGGGCGGAAACCCCCTGAATGGACCCGTTGTACAGGGGAGACAGGTGGATGTGGCTTCGAACCAGCTCATGGGTCCCCTTGTGGGTCCTGCCGATGTAGCAGGGTAGCCGGGTAAGGGGAATCCGGGACGTGGAAAGAGAAAACGGGCGGGGGTTTTCATCCCCTTCCTGGACGGCGAAGCGGCTCAGGTCGATGCTCTGCCGCCGGATCCGGGCGGGGGTGCCCGTTTTCATTCGACCGAGGACAAACCCGAGAGTCCTCAACTGGTCGGCCAGAAGGTTGGAGGGGAATTCTCCGGCCCTCCCCGCGGGGATCCGAGCCCGGCCGATATGGACCAGGCCGTGCAAAAAAGTGCCCGTGGTCAGCACCACGGCTCTTCCCGAAAAGAACACCCCCAACTGGTCTACGACCCCCACCAGCCGGTCTCCCTCCACCACCAGGGATTCCACCAGGGATTGCTTCAGGTCCAGGCCGGCTTGCCGCTCGAGGGTATGCTTCATCAGAGTGCGATACCGTACCTTGTCGTTTTGGGTCCGAGTCCCACGAACCGCAGGGCCCTTCTTGGTATTCAGCAATCGGTACTGGATGGCGCTCTGGTCCGTCACTTTCGCCATCTCCCCGCCCAGGGCATCGATTTCCTTTACCAGGTGGCCTTTTCCGATGCCCCCGATGGAAGGGGAACAGGGCATGTGTGCGACCGTATCTAGGGAAATGGAGAGCAGAAGGGTGGAGCATCCCATGCGGGCGGCGGCCAGGGCCGCTTCACATCCGGCATGCCCGGCACCCACGACGATCACGTCGTACTTCTTCATAAGCTTTTGAAGCCTTCCTTATTGGATGAGTCCGTCCATCCGTGTTATTCTGAGCTTCCCAAGGCGGAACCCGGGGCTGTAGATCCTCCCAAACTCCGGAGGGTCGTCCGTTGGAGATGAGGGTGTGTGCGATCCCGCACCAAGCGGTCCGTTTCCTCTGCGTGGCGCCATGTCCGGCAAGAAACCCTATCGAGACTTCAACTCCTATTTGTGCGAACGGTTCGGCTGTCGCGTGCAAAAGATCACCCTCGATGCGGGACTGACCTGCCCCAACCGGGACGGGTCCCTGGGCCGCCACGGCTGTATTTACTGCAACGAGCGCGGGTCCGGAACCGGGGCGTCCCGCTCCGGGTTGAGCATCACCCAACAGCTGCGATCCGCAAAATCTTATCTCGCAAAAAAGTACAAGGCCAAGAAATTTCTGGCCTATTTTCAGTCCTTCAGCAACACCTACGGGCCCCTGGAGCGGTTGAGGTCCCTGTACGAGGAGGCCCTCGCCGATGAAGACGTGGTGGGCCTGTCCGTCGGGACCCGGCCGGACTGCGTTTCCGAGGAGGTCTTGGACTGCCTCGAGGCCTTTTCCGCGAAATCCCTGATCTGGATGGAATACGGCCTCCAGTCGGCCAAGGACTCCACCCTTGTGACCATCGGCAGAGGCCATTCGGTGGAATCCTTTGCGGACGCCGTCCGGCGCACCTGCCGCCGCGGTTTGCCCATATGCGTCCATGTGATTCTGGGATTGCCCGGGGAAACCGGCGAGGACATGATGAACACGGCTCGCTTCCTGGCCGCCCTGCCCATCCAGGCGGTTAAGATTCATCTGCTTTACGTGGTACGCGGCACTCTCCTCGAGCAGTGGTACCGGTGGGGGACGTACTCGTGCCTGTCCCGGGAGGAATACGTGTCCCTGGCGGCCCGGTTTCTCGAGTTGCTTCCGCCTCACGTGATCGTTCAACGGCTGACGGGAGACCCCCACCCTGAGGAACTGGTGGCTCCCCAATGGGCCATGGACAAGCAGGGAAACCTTCAGGCCCTTCTGACCCACATGGGAGAAAAGGGACTGTACCAGGGAAGGCTCTTCCGGGGCGGGACGGAACAACCCGCCGGGGACCCGCTTTCACCCACCCTCGCCGGCCCCGGGGCCGGGACGTGTTTGGGAAGATCCGGGGAATCCTCCGGGGGGTCGGGGGAGCATGTTTGGTGCCGCGTTGACACGAAGCCCCGGGTCGGTTAAATACACTTCTACGGCACGGCGGCCGGCCCCATGGCACGGAGACGACCGCAAGTTCGCCAAAACCACCCGCAAGGGCCTTTTCAATTCAGACCGAAGGTTTCAGGGAGAAGGGCCATGGGAGTTCATCGGCATAGGAACTCGAAAGACCGCGGGCACCCCCCCCGGGGGAGCGCGGGCTTTACCCTCATTGAATTGCTCATCGTCATGATCATCCTGGGGCTCTTGGCCGCCCTGGTGGCCCCCAAGATGTTTCAGAAGGTCGGCAGCTCCAAACAGAAGGCCGCCAAGGCCCAGATCGCCCTGCTGGGAACCGCCCTGGACGCGTACCGACTGGATATCGGAAGGTATCCGAGCACCGAGGAAGGCCTGGACGCTCTTCGGAAGAACCCCGGGCACACGGGTTGGGACGGCCCCTACCTGCCCAAGGACGTTCCTCCGGACCCTTGGGGAAGGGCCTACCTGTATCGATCTCCGGGAGAACATGGGGACTACGACCTGGTATCTCTGGGAGCCGACGGGCAAGATGGCGGAGAAGGCGAAAACGCCGACGTCAACAGCTGGGACAACTGACCGAACGCCGGGGTAACGGTGCGCCTGCCGGGGTCTTCACGCAAGAGAGAAACCTTTCCTGCTTCCTGAAAAGCTGCAGACCGCATTCCTCGAAAACACCCGAAGGGAAGCATCCGCGGTGGGGTGGGTCTACTGCCGGGGGGTCATTTTCGGCCTTTTTTTTCCGATATAATTGACACCGGTGCGTGAAAGTGATTGTATTACATGTTCATGGCCGATTGCGGACATTCCCGGCGAGAGTGGCGGAACCGGCAGACGCACTGGACTTAGGATCCAGCCCTGTTGACGCAGGATGGGGGTTCAACTCCCCCCTCTCGCACCAGCATTCTCTCGTGTCGGTTGCATAGAGCTTTATTTTATCCAACAAAGGAAAGGTTAAGAAGTGGGCATGAACGTCAACGTCGTGGATCTGGGTGCGCATCAGAAGAGACTTCAAGTTGAAATCCCCGCCGAAGAAGTCCGGCAGGAATTGGAAAAGAAGTACCGCGAGATCGGCAAGAGCGTACGCATACGGGGCTTTCGCCCGGGCAAGATCCCCCGCAGCATCCTCAAGTCCTACTACGGCAAGTCCATTGAAAAAGAAGTCTCCTCGAGCTTCATCCAGGACACTTTCCCCAAAGCCCTCCGGGATACGGATCTCAAGCCTCTCATCGAGGCGGACGTGGACGAGATGAAATTTGCGGAAGACGGCAGCTTCACCTATTCGGCCGTGGTGGACGTGCGACCTTCGTTCCGGGTGGAGGGCTATAAAGGCCTCGAGATCGCCCGCCCCCCCGTCCGGGTAACCGAAGAACAACTCGAAGCCGAGCTCGAAAGCCTCCGACAACGGCATGCCCAGATCCGTGCCGTCGAGGCGGACCGGCCCGTTCGAGAAGGAGACGTCATTCTGGTGGATTTCACCCCCTGGGTGGACGGCAAGGCCTTTAAAAAGGGGGAAACCAAGGACTACATGATGGAGGTCGGCAAGAACGCCCTCCATCCGGACTTCGATCGTCATCTGCTGGGACATTTGCCGGGGGAATCCTTTTCCTTCGAACTGGATTACCCGGAAGACGCTCCCACTAAGGAGATCGCGGGCAAGCGCGTTCAGTTCGACGTGACTGTCCGGGAGCTCAAGGAGAAAGTCCTGCCGGAATTGAACGACGAATTCGCCCAGGAAGCGGGCTCCTTCGATTCCCTCGAGGCCCTGAAGCAGGAACTGCGGGGCCGGCTGGAAAAGCGGGAAGAAGAGAAGAGCCGCTCCGAGGTCCGCAAGCAGATCTTGGATCGCCTGGTGCAGATTGTGGAGTTCGACCTGTCCGATCGAGTCGTCGAGAGGGAGGTGGATCATCTCATCGGCCTCCTCCAGCGCCAATTCGAAGCCCAGAGACTCAAGATCGACACCACCAGATTCAACACGCCGGAGATTCGAGAGGAGTACCGGCCCCAGGCCGTCCGGAATATACGCTGGCGCTTGATTTGTGAGCAAATCGCCCGACAGGAGGACATCGAACTCACGGAACAGGAGATCGAGGAGCTCTACGCGGAAGTCGCCCGTATGATCCGGGTGGACGTGGAAACGGTGAAAAGCCAATACGCCGACAGCGTCGTCGTGGAACAAGCCAGGGAGAACCGGATTCAGGACAAGGTCTTTGAATGCATCGAATCCCAGGCGGTGTTTTTGGACCCACCGCAGGAAGCCCCAGGACCCCAGCAGGAGTAAATTCATGTCTCTCATACCCATCGTCATTGAACAGAGCAGTCGCGGGGAGCGGGCCTTCGACATCTTCTCCCGACTGTTGCGGGACCGAATCATCTTTCTGGGTACGGCCATCAACGATGATGTGGCCAACCTCATCATCGCCCAGATGCTTTTTCTCGAGTCCGAGGACCCGGACAAGGACATTCACTTCTACATCAATTCCCCCGGCGGCCTCGTCACGTCGGGCATGGCCATCTACGACACCATGCGGTACATCAAGCCCGACGTTTCCACCCTGTGCATGGGGCAGGCGGCAAGCATGGCCGCCGTATTGCTCGCAGCGGGGGTCAAGGGAAAACGGTTCGCCCTTCCCCATGTACGAATCATGCTCCACCAACCCATGGGCGGTTTCCAGGGGCAGGCCACGGACGTCGAGATCCAGGCCCGAGAGATCCTGCGCCTGAGGGAAGAGATCAACCAGATCCTTGTGGATCATACGGGACGACCCCTCGATCAGATCGAACGCGACACGGATCGCGACTTCTACATGTCCGGCGAACAGGCCAAAGAGTACGGAATGGTGGACGAGGTAATCCTCAGTCGAAAGACCGGCATCAAACCCTGACCTTGGCCGTTTTTTCCCCTCGGCGGGCGGCAAGCTCTTCCTGCCGGGGGGGATTCCAGCATGGGACCCGGCGGCTGCCATGGCGCTCAGGCCCGATCCTTTTCGGTCGTTCCCTTCTTTTTGCCCCCGCCCCTGGAAAACCCCTCATCCCATCCGCCGTGAAATCCGATTTCCTATGCATAGGCCTCTGGACAAAGAAAGAAATTGACCTTTTCTTTTCCAAAGGTTACCTGTGATGATGTGGGACGGCTGCGGGCGCCGGTCTACATTCTGCACGAGGAAACAGGGGCCCGCATTCCCGGAATGAGCGTCAAACTCGAGGGGTGGCGCCCTCCAAGCCCACGCCTGTTGCTAACCCAATCATTTACACCGAAGCGGTTTCCTGTCGGTGAAGGTGTCGTACAAGATGGCCAAGGAGGATTTTTCATGGCTAGGAAGCGGGATGATCGAGGCGGAGAGCTTAGGTGCTCTTTCTGTGGGAAAAGCCAAGACGAAGTGAAGAAGTTGATCGCCGGGCCGACGGTCTACATCTGTGACGAATGCGTGGAGCTCTGCAACGACATCATCGCCGAGGAATACGAACGGGAGGAGGCGGCCAGGGCCACCCAGATCCCCAAGCCCGTCGAGATCAAGGGCATCCTGGACCAGTATGTCATCGGTCAAGAACGAGCGAAGAAGATCCTTTCCGTCGCCGTGCACAACCATTACAAGCGCATCGAGCTCAAGCTGGACAAGAACGATGTGGAGCTGCAGAAGAGCAATATCCTCATGATCGGTCCCACGGGCTCCGGAAAGACCCTTCTGGCCCAAACCCTTGCCAGGATCCTCAATGTTCCCTTCACCATCGCGGACGCCACGACCCTTACCGAAGCAGGCTACGTGGGAGAAGACGTCGAGAACATCCTGGTGAGCCTCATCCAGGCCGCCGATTATGACATCGAGAAAGCCTCCCGGGGAATCGTCTACATCGACGAAATCGACAAGATCGCCAAGAAATCCGACAGCCCGTCCATCACCCGGGACGTTTCCGGGGAGGGTGTCCAACAGGCCCTCCTCAAGATCCTCGAGGGGACGGTGGCCAATGTTCCCCCCAAAGGGGGAAGGAAACACCCCCAGCAGGAATTCATCAAGATCGACACCACCAACATCCTTTTCATCTGCGGGGGAGCGTTCAACTACCTTGAAACCATCATCCAGTCCCGGGTCGGAGTCAAAGGGATGGGGTTCGGCGCCGAAATACGCAGCAAGGAAGACCGCAATATCGGCGAAATCCTCATCCAGGTTCAGCCCGAGGACCTCATAAAATTCGGCATGATCCCGGAATTTGTAGGCCGCATGCCGGTCATCGCCACCTTGAACGAACTCACCGAAGATGAATTGGTGAGGATCCTGACGGAACCCAAGAATGCCTTGGTGAAGCAATACAAGAAGCTCTTCGAGCTCGAGGAGGTTCGTCTTCGGTTCACCGAAGGGGCGCTTCGGGCCATCGCCAAGGAAGCGCTGCGAAGAAAGTCCGGGGCCCGGGGCCTTCGGTCCATCATGGAAAACATCATGCTGGACATCATGTACGATCTGCCCTCCCACCCCGAGATCCAGGAGTGCATTATCGGAGAAGACGTCATCCTGAAGCACGAGACCCCGCTTCTGCTCTACCGAGGCCAGAATCAAGAGTCTGCGTAACGGGAAGGCAGGGTTGAGGATGCGGCCCTGACGCCCCCGTCGCGGACACCTCGAAGTCACGACTTCAGATGGCTACATCCTATACGATACCGAGGAAGAAGAGTGTCGTGCCATGTTCAAGCTAAACCGAAACAAAGAGGATCAGCAGAACCCTGTCAGCCCCGTTTCTCTTCCGCTGTTGCCCCTCAGGGACATCGTGGTGTTTCCCTCCATCGTGGTTCCCCTGTTCGTCGGCAGGGATAAGTCGGTCAATGCCCTGGATAAGGCCATGAGTTCCGAGAAACGGATCTTTCTGGCCGCCCAGACCAAGGCAAAGACCGATACCCCCGGCGAATCGGACATCTACCGTATCGGGACCATTGCCAACATCCTACAGATCCTTCGGTTGCCCGACGGAACGGTCAAGGTGCTGGTGGAAGGAGAACAGCGGGCCCGGGTGCTCCACTTCGTTCCCCACCCGGACTACTTCCACGTGCAGGTGGAGGTGCTCTCCGAACCTCCGCCCAACCCCATCCAGGTGGAAGCCCTGCGCCGCGGGATTCGCTCCACCTTCGAAGCCTACGCCAAACACAACAAGAAAATCACCCAGGAGATTTTGGACGCCGTCGCGGCCATCGACGAACCCTCCCGGCTGACCGATACCATCGCGTCCTACGTCCCCTTCAAACTGGACATCAAGCAGCAAATCTTGGAGACCGTGGATGTGGCCCAGAGGATGGAGAAGGTTTTCGGGCACCTGCGGGCGGAAATCGAAATCGGGCTCACCGAAGAGCGCATCAAGGGTCGCGTGAAAAAGCAGATGGAAAAGACCCAGAGGGAATACTACCTCACGGAACAGATGCGCGCCATCCAGAAGGAAATGGGGGAAAAGGACGACTTCAAGTCCGAGCTCGAGGAGCTCGAGAAGCGCATCAAGCGCAAAAAATTGAGCCAGGAAGCCGCCACCAAAGTCCGGGCCGAGCTTAAGAAGCTCAAGCTGATGTCTCCCATGAGCGCAGAGGCCACGGTGGTTCGCAACTACATCGACTGGATCCTCTCCCTGCCCTGGTACGAGAAGACCCGGGACAAGCTGGACATCGAAGGGGCATCGGTCATCCTCGAGGAAGATCACTACGGCCTCGAGAAGCCCAAGGAACGGATCCTGGAATACCTGGCCGTGCAGGCCCTGGTCAAGAAGATCAAGGGACCCATCCTGTGTTTTGTCGGTCCCCCCGGGGTGGGAAAGACCTCCCTTGCCCGTTCCATTGCCCGCTCCATGAACCGCAACTTCATTCGGCTCTCCCTGGGAGGCGTGCGGGACGAGGCGGAGATCCGCGGCCACCGGAGAACCTACATCGGGGCGCTGCCCGGAAAGATCATCCAGAGCCTGCGAAAGGTGAAGAGCAACAACCCGGTCTTCTGCCTGGACGAGATCGACAAGATGAGCATGGACTTTCGGGGGGATCCCTCGGCGGCCCTGCTTGAGGTGTTGGATCCCGAACAGAATTTCGCCTTCAACGATCACTACCTGGACCTGGATTACGACCTTTCCGAGGTCTTCTTCATCACTACCGCCAACAACCTCCATTCCATTCCGCCTCCCCTGAGGGACCGGATGGAAATCATCCAGATTGCCGGATACACGGAATTCGACAAGTTGAACATCGCCCGGAATTTCCTGGTCTCCAAGCAGTGCAAGGCCAACGGGCTGCAGCCGGGAAACGTGATCTTCACCGACGAGATCCTCCTGTACATGATTCGCCACTACACCAAGGAAGCGGGGGTCCGAAACCTCGAGCGGGAAATCGCGTCCGTGTGCCGCAAAGTGGCCAAGGAAGTGGTGCGGCAGGGGCCGGAAACCCGGATCGAGCTCACCGAGGAGCTGGTCCAGGAGTATCTGGGAATTCCCAAGTACCGGTACGGGAGAACCGAAGAAAAGGACGAGGTGGGCCTGGCCATCGGGCTGGCCTGGACGGAATTCGGCGGGGATATCCTGGGAATCGAATCCATCATCATGCCCGGCAAAGGGAAGATGATCATTACGGGGAAACTGGGGGAAGTGATGCAGGAATCCGCCCAGGCGGCCCTGAGCTACGTGAGGTCCCGGTCGGCGCGCCTGGGCATCGAGCCGGATTTCTACCAGAAATTCGACATCCACGTCCATGTGCCCGAAGGAGCCATCCCCAAGGACGGTCCGTCGGCGGGCATCACCATGGCCACCTCCCTGGTATCCGCCCTCACCCGCATTCCCGTACGATCGGACTTGGCCATGACCGGGGAGATCACCCTCCGGGGACGGGTCCTGCCCATCGGGGGACTCAAGGAGAAAATCCTCGCCGCACACCGAGGACTTCTCAAGAAGGTCCTCATCCCCAAGGACAACGCCAAGGACCTCAAAGAGATTCCGGCCAAGATCCTCCAGGAGATCGAGATTGAGGTCATCGAACACATGGACGATGTCCTGGTGAGGGCACTGGCCCTCAAGGAGGGACAGGAGCTTTTCCGGGAACCCGAGGAGGTGGAAGGCAAAGCGGTGCTCTTCGAGGCCAAGGAGCCGCCCGTGGACGAGATCCGGGCTCACTAGAAAACCCTTGACTTTGCAGGGGCCTCGAAGTACATTTCCCCCTCGTTCAACCTGCAAGGCGGAAACGCTGGCCGGGCAGGTGGTCCCGGGCGGATAGCTCAGCTGGGAGAGCATCGGCCTTACAAGCCGGGGGTCACAGGTTCGAGCCCTGTTCCGCCCACCACGACATGCGGGGTCGTAGTTAAGTTGGTTATAACGCCGGCCTGTCACGCCGGAGGCCGCGAGTTCAAGTCTCGTCGACCCCGCCAGAAAAATCCGGGAGTCGGCCCATGGGGTCGGCTCCTTTTTGTTTTGCGGGGTTGCCGCAGGATCGAGGATTCATCCCCGAACGGAAATCCCTGATGCGGTTGAGTCACGGGTTCCCTCTCCCTCAGGGTGAGGGTGAGCCGGATCTTGGCGACTCTTGCCCGTCATTGGATTCGGCTCTCCGGAAAAGAAGGACGCATGGACGCTTCTAGGCTCGACCGGACGGGCCGGGAACCGGGGCCGCCCCCACCGGGCAACTTCTTTCCCCGATTTCTTTCTACTCGACCCCGTGGGCCGGTTTCAGGGTGTCCCTGGCGTTCCGGGAACACTCGATGCTCAGGCGAGAGTGGCCTACATACGCCTTCGCCCCCCCGGCCGCGTTGTGCACGGCGACTTGGTAGGTGCCCGTGTGGGGCAGAGTCAGGCGGACCGCCAGGGGCAACTCCCCCCGGTCCTTCTCCTGGAAGTCGCGGCCCCGGACCACCAGGTCCGCTCTCCCCCGAGCATCATCCCCCACGGCCTCGAGCCTGAGAACCACCTCTTCTTCCGCCGTGCCGGAAAACCGGAAGACGTCCCCGTCCCAAGCCGTCCAGGACAGGGCGTCTCCCAGGTACGAGTAGATCAGCTTGCCGCGGTTGGGGCAAAAGGTAAGGATGTATTGGGAAGACGCCTGGCAGTTGAGATACCCCCCCTGGTTGAGCCGGCTGGGATAGTCGTCGTAGGGGAACCCGAAAATGGGACCCACCGTCTTGTGCACCAGGGCGGAATAGTCGTTGTAGGGCTTTCCCTGGGGGTAGAAGGTCTTGGGATTCGTCTGTTTGTCGTAGGATTCGAGGATGCCCCGGTTGATGGCCGCGCAGTACTTTTCCCCGGCGGCGCTGCTGAAAAAGGAGGTGGGAGTGCACCCGTACACGTCCTTGGTGACGGCGTTGCCCGCGTTGCAGCCGGGGTAATGGGCCTTGCAGTCCTTGATGACGGGATCGAACTTCGAGCAATAGGCGGCACAGGTTCGGTCGCCGGGGCGGCAGAAATCCGCACAGTAATAGTAGGCGCTGATGCAGGCACGGTTGTTCAAAACCTTGGTCGGGCACTTGCTGACGATATCCGCGGGGTTGAAGGCGGCCGTCACCGAACCCCCGTTGGTGCAGGCGCTTCCTCCCGGGGCCTCGATGCGCATGGGCAGGGAAATGGCGTCCACGAAGGTGATGTTCGAGGAAAGGACCCCTCCCGCTTTCAGGGTCATCTCCACGAAACCGCAGTGCTGCTTCATGGTATAGGCGTTCTTTCCCCCGATGATGTCCATCTTGGAGGTGTCGTCCCAGCAGCCGTAGATCCTTCCCGAGGTCCACGGGATGGGGACCTGGTATTGGTGAGACCCCCCGTGAGCGGAAAGGAGCTGGTTGTCCGGCACCAGGCGGCTCGAGAGGTCCGCACCGCGCAGGTAGAGGTCAAAATCGCAATTGTTCTTGACCGTAAGGGTATAGCCCCCTGCCACCGGGAGATCGGTTTCCGACGCCTCGCTGCAGGTACCCCGGCCGGAAACCGGCATACAGACCGTCACCGACAGGAACACGGCCAAAGCAACCGCTCCAAGGTTCTTTTCCCTGCGTTTCATCCCACCCTCCTTCCGTGATCCATGCCGCCAACGCCCTTCGATTCGAAAGCCGCCCGGGAACAAAAGCACCCGTAACGCGACGGGGCCGGTTCTCGACCCCAGGCTGGATTCCACCATGATCCCCGGTTTTGCGCAAGGAAAAGGGAGGTCGGTCTTGGAAGATTGCGGGCCCATTCATCCCCCTCCCCGAACCGCTCCCGTCAAGGGAGGGGAAAAGTCGAGGCACGCCGTCGAGGGAGGGATGCGGCAAAGAATTCCACCGGATTCTCCCCGGAAAACGGGGAAAGACCGGGAAGGGAAAAACCTGCCAGGGGTTGGCGCTCATGCCTCGAGTGGAAAAGGACCGGGAAGGGAAAATTCCTGCATGTCCATGGGTTATCGAAGAAGGAAGAAGGCGGGAGGTCCCGGGCAGGCGGGTGTCAGGAGAGGACCCTCAACCGGACCCGGTCCGATCCGGGGGAACCCGCGGCTGCAAGCATCCCGTCCGGGTCCGTTTCGCGGCCGTTCACCCGGACGGACCTGCAGTGGGCACGAAAATCCCCGGTGTGATCCTCGAGAAATTCCCGCAGGTGGTTTCTTTCAAGAAGAATTCCCTTTTCCAGGACCCGGGGTCCCTGGGTTCGAGCCACCAGGTTGAAGAGCTTTACCCAAACGACGGCCTCTCGAATCCCCGGAACGGGATCCTCTTCTCGGTGGGAGATGTCGCTTCGAAACGCGGCGTAGAAGCCCCCCCGGCGCAGGGCCGCTCCCACCAGCCCCGGCATGGCGGCGGAAAGGGCCAGGCGGGAGCCGTCTTTCAACCGGGTCGCGTCCAGGTCGTCCACGGGCCTCCCGTCCAGGAAGATCGTCCCCAGTTCCTCTTCGACGGAGTCGGGACTCAAGCCCAGCCGTTTCTCGAGCAAGTCCCGGAGGGTGCACCCCTCCCGGATTCCGACCAGGAAGCCGCGCTGGAGGAGCGGGTGAAAGAGGGACGGATGATCGGTAACGACGAGGAAAGAGGGTTCGTTGTGGACGGAGGGTTTCATGGTTCTCGTTCCGAGGGCCGAGGGCAAGCCTGTCGGGCGGGCAAGAGAGCTCCGCGGGAAGCTGCGAGGTGCTCTCTCTCCGACGATCGGTGCAAACCTTTACTGCATTGATTCCACGACGGCGCAGACGGCGTAGATGCCGACTCTGCCGGTGGTGGTGGCCGGGGCTCCCTCCTGGGGGATGGAGTAAAACCACACGGCCCAGGTCCGATGGTCATAGGGATAGGTGGCGTTGATTGCCCACTGGGAAGGCCATGCCACGGCCCCGCCCCCGAGAGCGTTGGTTCCCTCGGGACAGGCCAGCTTGAAGCCCTTCTGCTCCCCCGGCGCCAACTCGATTTCCTTGTAGTCGTAAACGCGGGTGTAGTTGGACATTCCGGCCCTGCCGTCTTCACCATCCTTCCCATCCGCTCCATTTTCGCCTTTCCGGGCAAGAAGGAGCCACTTGTCGGAGGCTGCCGGTTCCTCTCCGATACAACCTTAGCCCCGTTGATCCGGTACCGGGAAAGGAGCTCGAGAAGCTCCCGGGCCATGGCGACACGCTCCTCCCCCGAACCCATGACGGAAATATTGGCCATGACGGTGACGGGAACCTCGTCTCCCGAAGGCAGCACCAGGTCCGTCACCTCCACGGGCAGGAGCTTGGCGTTCGGGTCGTCTCCCAGTCGGACGTGCAGCTTTCGGGTCCCCGGGGGTGTGTTGCTCTTCGAGGTGATTTTCAACCACAAGTAATGGGTCCCGGCGGCGACGGTTCCCGGGTCGAAGACCATGGACCCGTCCTCGGCCGTGCTGGTCCCGGTGGGCGGCAGGAGGACGTCGAGGAATTCGTGTTCGATTCCCCGGGAGTCCGTCCCACGGATGCGCTCGATGCGGAAGAGCTCGATCTCCAGGAGCCGGTTATCCACGTTGGGCTTGGACTCCATCCCCACGCGGACCTGGAGGCTTCCCTCCTCGCCCTTGATCACTCGAATGGGAATTCCCTCGGCCTCCCCGGCGGCCAGGGACGGGTAACGCAACCCGGGGGACGGAACCGGCCCGACAGTGCTTCGAAGGTCCC
>JARKQW010000488.1 GCA_029974695.1 Syntrophobacteraceae bacterium
GATATTCTGAAAACCTGTCAGCACCCGTTAGGTCCTCTTTGGTAAGGAAATCAGCTCCACCCGGCCTCCCGCCGCCTCGACCTTGCTGATGGCCGAGGGACTTGCCTTGTGGACCCGGACATGGATGGAAAAGGAAATGTCCCCCTCTCCCAAGAGTTTGATTCCGGCGCTGCCCTTCTTCAGGTATCCGGCACGAATGAGGTCGGGGATATCCACGGTGCCCGCGGGTTCGAAGCGTTGGAGGTCCTTGACGTTGAGGATACTGAAGCGGGCGGCGAAAATGTTGGTGAATCCCCGCTTGGGAACTCGCCGCTGCAAAGGCATCTGCCCGCCCTCAAACCAGGGAGGAGTTCCCCCGCCCGAACGGGATTTCTGGCCCTTGGATCCGCGGCCTGCCGTCTTGCCCAGCCCGGAGCCCGTGCCCCTGCCGACCCTCTTCTTGCTGTGCTTTGCTCCCTTGGCCGGAGCCAAATCTTCCAGTCTCATTGATACATCCATGATGGTTTGGAGTAGATTCCAGGCAACGAATTGCCGTCCAATGGAGGAAACCGTGCACCCGGAACGTGTCCCCGGTGCGACATGATCGGCGGTTACCGCTCTTTGACTTCCACCATATGGATCACCTTGCGCACGGCCCCCAGGATGGTAGGGGTGGCATACAGGTTCACCGTCTTGTTGACCCTGGTGAGGCCCAATGCCTGAAGGACCTTGCGGTGCTTCTCCGGGTGCCCGATGGGGCTTCGAACGAGTTTGACTTGTATGGGGGTGGCCATCGTCTCTTCCTTCAATATCCTAGGTCGCCTTGGGTTGTTCCGGGAATCCCGGAATATTGGACTCGTCCCGCGCAGGCCCCCGGACTTCCCGGGGCGGTCCCTCCCGCGCCGGATCGTGGATCGAGATCCCCGGGACGGACCGAAAGATTACTTCTGTGCGAGCTCCCGCCCACGAACCTTGGAGACGGCGTCTCGGCTCCTCAAGGACCTCAGACCTTCCATGGCTGCCTTGACGACGTTGTGTGGATTTCTGGATCCGATGCACTTGGTCAGGATGTCGTGGATGCCGGCCGCTTCCATGATGGCGCGCACCGCGCCCCCCGCAATGACCCCCGTACCGGGGGAGGCGGGTTTCAACACGACGGAGGACGCACCAAAGCGACCCAGGACCTCGTGAGGAATCGTCCCGTTGACAAGGGGCACTTCAAACATCATTCGTTTGGCTGATTCCATTCCCTTGCGGATGGCTTCGGGTACTTCGTTGGCTTTTCCAAGGCTGAACCCGACGCGTCCGCCGCCGTCCCCCACCACCACGATGGCGCTGAAGGAAAAGCGACGTCCACCTTTGACAACCTTGGCGACCCGACTGATATGGACCACCTTGTCGATCATTTGAAGTTGGCTTGACTCCACTGCTAGCAATTGCATGCCTCCCTATGAGAAGATCCCCATCCTTAGAAGTTAAGCCCTGCCTGCCGAGCCGCATCGGCCAGGGCCCGCACACGGCCGTGGTAGATGAACCCGTTTCGATCGAAAACGACGCTGCTGATGCCCTTCTCGAGGGCCTTGACGGCGACCAACTCCCCGACCTTCTTGGCGGCTTCCACTTTCCCCTTGGAGGAGGACGCCTCGCGATATTCCGGTGAAAGGGTGGAAGCGGCCACCAGGGTCTGCCCCCTGGTGTCGTCGATCACCTGGGCGTATATGTGCTTGTCGCTTCGAAACACCGACAACCGGGGCCGCTCGGCCGTGCCGGCAATCTTTTTTCGGATACGCTTCTTTCGTCTCTGACGTGCAATCTCACGCGGGTTTGCCTTCGTGACCATTGTGCTTTCCCTTCGTTCCTACTTCTTCGAACCAGCCTTGCCCACTTTGCGGTGAATGTGTTCCCCGGCGAAGCGAATCCCTTTTCCCTTGTACGGCTCCGCCGGTCGGAGGGCACGAATCCGGGCGGCGGTCTGGCCCAAAAGCTCCTTGTGGATTCCATCCAGGCGGATCACCGTCTGACGTTCCACGGAAGCCTTGATGGATTCCGGCACCTGGAACTGCACCGGGTGGGAATAACCCAGGCTGAGGTTCAATACGTTGTTTTGCACCTCGGCCCGATATCCGGTCCCCTGGATCTCGAGGACCACCGTGAACCCTTGACTCACACCGTGCACCATGTTGTAGACCAGACTCCGCATGAGTCCATGCAACCCACGAGTGGGACTGGCGTCGTCCTGCCGTTTGATCCTCACCACCTCCGGCTCGATCTCCAACTCCAACTGCTGCGGAAGGCGGCAAGAAAGGGTCCCTTTGGGCCCCGTTACGGTAATCATGTCGTTTTCCTGCGCCACCGCGACTCCCGAGGGGACTTTGATGGGCAACTTTCCCACACGTGACATGCTGTTACTCCTTGAGCCTGATGCTCCGTAGTTCCACAGGTTGGAGGACGAAAAAGGCCGCCTGCTACCAGATGGTGCAGAGCAACTCCCCGCCGATCCCTTCCTGCCTCGCCTGGTGATCGGTCATGATCCCTTTGGAGGTGGATAGAATGCTGATACCCAAGCCGTTCCTTACCCGGGGAATCTCCGAGTGTCCCACGTACACCCGGCAGCCCGGCCTGCTGATGCGCTTAGTGTCCGCAATGGCGGCCTGCCGAATGTCGCTGTACTTGAGGTGGACCCGAAGAATGCCCTGCTTGTTGTCCCGAATCAGCTTGTAGTTTTTGATGTATCCTTCCTCTTTCAGGATCCGCGCAATGCTGATCTTCATTTGGGAGGCGGGGATATCCACCTTGTCGAATCGTGCCTTTTGTCCATTCTTGATCCGATTGAGGAAATCGGCGATGGGATCCGTTACGGCCATACCAGATACTCCTTCTGACTCCCCAGCCAGCCTACCAGCTGGATTTGACCACGCCCGGAAGCTCCCCCTGCAGCGCCATATTCCGGAAGCAGATGCGGCAGATGCCGAACTTGCGCAAGTAAGCCCGGGGTCGTCCGCATACGGGGCAGCGGTTGTATTTCCTGACACTGAACTTGGGGGTCCGTTTCGCTTTTGCAATCAAGGATTTCTTTGCCAAAGTAGTCTCCTTCTTCAGCCTACTGCCTGAAAGGCATTCCCATCAGGCTCAAAAGGGACCGAGCCTCATCGTCCGTTGCGGCGGTGGTGACGATGGTGATGTTCATGCCTTTAATCCTATCGATCTTATCGTAATCGATTTCGGGAAAGATGATGTGCTCCTTGATTCCCAGGGTGTAGTTCCCCCGACCGTCCAGGGACTTGGGCGACACGCCTCGGAAGTCTCGAACCCGAGGCAGCGCCACATTGACCAGTTTGTCGAGGAATTCATACATGCGGTTTCCCCGCAATGTCACCATGCAGCCGATGGGCATGCCCTTCCGAAGCTTGAAGGCGGCGATGCTCAGACGTGCCCGAGTAATGACCGGCTTTTGCCCGCTGATTTGGCCCAGCTCCTCGGCTGCCGAATCCAGGATCTTGATATTCTGGATGGCCTCTCCCAGGCCGATGTTCAACACGACCTTGGTGATCCTCGGAATCTCCATGGGACTCTTGTATTGGTACTTTTCCCTCAGCTTCGGAGCGATCTCCGTTTGATACCTTTCACGCAACCGCGCCATACCTTGCCTCCACTCCCGCACCATAGGCGGTGGACGTGACTCTTAGTCGATGACCTCGCTGCATTTCTTGCAGTAACGAACTTTGCGGTCGTCTTCCAGAGTGCGATAGCCCACTCGGGTCGGGTCGGTACACTTGGAACAGATCAATTTGAGGTTTGAGATGTGAATGGGCGCTTCCCGCTCCAATATACCGCCCTGACGGCTTTGGGGGCCGGGTTTCATGTGCCGCTTGACCATGTTGAGCTTCTCAACGATGACTCGGTCCTTTTTGGGAATCACGCGAAGCACCTTGCCGGTCTTGCCCTTTTCCTTCCCGGCAATGACCATCACCATGTCGTTCTTCTTAATGCGATACTTGCTGCCGGCTTCCATGGAATACGTCCTTCATCCCGCTAGAGTACTTCGGGGGCCAATGAGATGATCTTCATAAATTGCTTTCCTCGCAGTTCCCTGGCTACGGGCCCAAAGATCCGAGTCCCAATGGGTTCCTTCGCCGCATTGATGAGGACGGCGGAATTGTCGTCGAACCGGATGTAGGACCCGTCGGGACGGCGTACTTCCTTCCTGGTGCGCACGACCACCGCCTTCAGGACATCCCCCTTCTTGACCTTGGCATTGGGAATGGCTTCCTTGACCGATACGACGATGATGTCGCCCACGCTGGCATACCGTTTGCGCGTGCCCCCCAGGACCTTGATGCAATAGAGGCGCTTTGCCCCCGAGTTGTCCGCGGCATTGAGCTGAGTTTCTGCTTGAATCATGACCTACTCCGTCCTCCCATTGCTGCCGTCCCTGCCGGGAACCCGACCATGGCGACCGGCAACAGCCTCTGGCCTAAATGGAAGCCTTTTCGAGAATCGTCACCACAACCCACCGTTTGGTCTTGCTCAGGGGGCGGCTTTCCTGGATCAGCACCCGATCGCCCACACCGCAGGAATTGTCCCCGTCGTGGGCCTTGAACTTATTTCGCCTGCGGATGAGCTTGTGGTATTGGGGATGATGGATGAGACGCTCGACCTGCACCACCACCGTCCGATCCATCTTGTTGCTCAAAACCGTCCCAATTCTTGTCTTCCTATTGGACTTGAGATTTTCCATCTTTCATCGCCTTATGCCGCGGTCTTTCGTTCCGTTTCAGTCAAGACGGAGAGGATCCGCGCAATGGTTCTCTTGGTCTTGTAGAGCTGCGCGGTGTTTTCCAGCTGGCCCGTTGCATGCTGGAACTGCAGGTTGAACAGGGCCTCGCGAAGCTCCGTGAGCTTGTGGACCAGCTCGTCTTTTGTCAATTCACGAAGGGCGCTCGCTTTCATAGGATATCCTGTCTAGATACAAACCGAGTGGGAATGGGAAGTTTGTGTGCCGCCAGGCGGAGGGCTTCCCTGGCCACCAGTTCGGGAACCCCCTTGATCTCGTAGAGCATTCGTCCGGGCTTGACCACGGCAACCCAAGCCTCGGGAGAGCCCTTGCCTTTTCCCATTCGAGTTTCCGCCGGTTTCTTGGAGATGGGCTTGTCGGGAAAGAATCGAATCCACACCTTTCCTCCCCGCTTCACGTGGCGAGTGATGGCAATACGGGCCGCCTCGATTTGGCGGGAGCTGATTCGCCCGCATTGCTCCGCCCTCAGGCCGAAATCGCCAAAACTCAGAGTGCTGCCCCGGTAGGCGGTGCCCCGCATCCGGCCCTTCTGCTGCTTTCGATATTTAACCCGCTTGGGCGCTAACATCGGAATGTCTCCTGTCTCTCAACTGCAACCTGCCCCGTTCATAATCTCACGCAGGCAACGACGGCAAGGCCCCCCCGGAACCCGATCCCACTGGGTTCGGCGTTCCCCGGTCGCCCTTGCCGCAAGGCACATCCCTCTCAGGGAAGAACCTCCCCCTTGAAGATCCAGACCTTCACGCCGATGATGCCGTAGGTGGTCTTGGCCAGAGCCGTGCCGTAATCGATATCGGCCCTCAAGGTATGGAGGGGCACTCTTCCTTCCCGGTACCATTCCCTCCTCGCCATCTCGGCTCCCCCCAACCGCCCGGCGCAGGCCACCCGGACTCCCTTGGCCCCGAACTTGAGCGCCGCCGTCACCGCCCGCTTCATGGCCCGGCGAAAGGCCACGCGGCGCACCAGTTGAAGGGCCACGTTCTCAGCCACCAAGGTGGCGTCGAGTTCGGGACGTCGCACTTCCTGGATGTCGATAAGGATCTCCCGTTTGAATTTCCTCTCCAGGTCCTGGCGCAGGGCTTCGATTTCCGCCCCCTTTTTGCCAATTACGATTCCGGGTCTTGCCGTATGAATGCGGATTTTTGCCTTGTTGGCCGCCCGTTCGACTTCCACCCGGGCGATGCCGGCGTGGGACAATCGGGCCTTGATGTAATCCCGAATCAGCCGGTCTTCATAGACCAGCTTGGGATAATCACGGGTGGCGAACCATTTCGAATCCCAGGTTTGGATGACACCCAGCCGGAACCCAATTGGATGTACTTTCTGTCCCAAACTCCACCTCCACCATCTTCAATCGTTAAGGTTATTTCTCCGCCAGCACAACGGTGATGTGACTCGTACGCTTGAGGATTCGAGTGGCTCGCCCCATGGCCCGTGGGCGCCAGCGCTTGAGCCGCGGTCCCTCGTCCACAAGGATGACCTTCACATACAGGGTATCCACATCCACGGTTCGGGCATTTTCGGCGTTGGCCACGGCCGAGCGCAAGGTCTTGTTGATGAACCGGGCACTCTTCTTGGGTGTGAACTTGAGAGTCGTCAACGCGTCCGCAACCATCTTGCCCCGCACCAAATCCGCAACCAGTCGAGCCTTGTGAGGAGAAACGCGCAAGTACTTGCTAACCGCTCTCACTTCCATTACTTCTTCCCCTTCACTCTGGATTTTTTATCCCCTGCGTGGCCGTAAAAAGTCCGGGTGGGCGAAAATTCCCCCAGCTTATGTCCCACCATGTTCTCCGTGACGAAAACCGGGATGAACTTCTTGCCGTTATGGACGGCCAGGGTGACTCCCACGAACTCGGGAACGATGGTCGACCTTCGGGACCAGGTCTTGATGACCTTGCGGTCCCCGGTATCCCTGGCCCTGCGAACTTTTTCCATGAGGTGGCCATCCACAAACGGCCCTTTTCTTAGCGAGCGAGGCACCTTATCCTCGTGTGCGTTTTGCCTCCCGGTCCCCTTTTCCGGGGGGGGACCGGGCTATGAGGCTATTTGCGTCGACGAATGATCATCTTGTCGCTGGATTTCCCTTTGCGTGTCCGGTACCCCTTGGTCGGGACCCCCCACGGCGTGCAGGGATGCCGTCCACCGGAGCTCCTGCCTTCCCCGCCGCCCATGGGATGATCCACCGGGTTCATGGCCACGCCTCGAACGTGAGGCTTTCGACCGTACCAGCGGGTCCTTCCCGCTTTGCCCAGGGAACGGTTTTCGTGGTCCGTATTGCCCACTTGGCCGACCGTGGCTTTGCATTCGATGGGTACCATGCGCATCTCGCTGGAAGGCAACCGCAGGATGGCGTGCCGACCTTCCTTGGCAATCAACTGAGCTCCCGATCCGGCGGACCGGGCCAGTTGCCCTCCCTTCCCGGGCTTCATCTCCACGTTGTGGACCACGGTACCCAGGGGAATGTTGGCCAGCTTGAGGCAGTTTCCCGGCTTGATGTCGGCGTCCTGGCTCGTGAGAACGGTATCCCCGACGGCAATCCCGATGGGAGCCAGGATGTAACGCTTCTCCCCGTCCGCATAGTGAAGCAGGGCGATGTGCGCGGAACGGTTGGGATCGTATTCGATGCTGGCCACCTTGGCCGGAATGTTCTCCTTGTTCCTCTTAAAATCGATGATCCGGTACCGCCGCTTGTGACCGCCTCCCCGGTGCCATGCCGTGATCCGGCCTCGGTTGTTGCGTCCACCGGACTTCTTCATGGGTTCCAAGAGGGCCTTTTCAGGCTCCCGACGGGTGATCTCGTCGAACTTGGGAGTCGTCAGAAACCGGCGCCCCGGGGATGTCGGGTTGACTGTCCTATTGCTCATGCTCGTTCTCTCCCGTCTTACACGCCCTCGAAAAACTCAACTCGCTGCCCGGGCTTGATGGTGACGATCGCTTTCTTCCAATCAGGCTTCTTGGTGAAGAAGCGGCCCGCCCGTTTCCGTTTGCCCTTCATGTTCATGGTGGCCACCTCCAGGACGTTCACCTTGAAGATGCGCTCCACCGCCTGGCGGATTTCGATTTTGTTTGCCCTGCGGTCCACTTCGAAGTACAGCTTGTTATGCGCTTCCTTTTCCGTGGTGCTCTTCTCCGTCACCAAGGGACGCTTGAGTATCCGGTAAGTCTTTTCGTTCATGACCCCAATGCCTCCTCTATCTTTCCAACCGTCTCCCGGGTTAGAAGCAGGTGGTGGTGGTTGAGCACGTCGTAGACGTTGAGTCCCTCGGATCGCAGGACCTTCACATTGGGAAGATTGCGAGCCGATTTCTCGACCAGTTCATCCCGCCACGGAATGACCACCAGGGTCTTGGCCAGGTCGAAGCGCTGAAGGATGGCGCAAAAATCCCTGGTCTTGATGCGTTCCATCTGCAGCTGGTCCAAAACGGTGAGTTCCCCGTC
>JARKQW010000036.1 GCA_029974695.1 Syntrophobacteraceae bacterium
CAAAGGAAAAAGGCGATCTTCGACGGCATGTCCCAGCGGGGCCGGGAGCGAATCCTGCGCATCGGCTATGAGAACTGGGATCCCTTCCAGGAGCCCAAGGACCCCCGGGAGCGAATCTTCAGTTCGGTCTCCGTGCAGGCGGGTTCCCTGGTGAAGGAATATGCCGCAGCCAACACCGGGGCCGAGATAACCGGGGACCACTTCAAGGACCTGTTCGACTTCAGCCGCGCCCTGCTCCAGGGGGAAACCCGGGCAACGCTGCTCTACGAGTTCTGCGTGTGGATGGCGGCAAGGAAGGCTCGGGGCTAGGGGCTAGGGGCTGGGAGGCTGGGAAGCTGGGAGGCTGGGAGCGAGGAGGCCTGCCGGATTCGGGCCGGTAGGATGCCCGAAAGACGGCTTCCTACACCGAGAGGAAGCCAAAGGGGTCAGGTCTCTGTTTAACGTGTTCCGGCCGTGCAGAGGGTGTAGGGGCGACCAGCCGATCGCCCCTACCAGGCGTGTGGGGCGCAACACCAGTCTTGTTCACGGGACGGTTCTCGACCCCATGGGTCGATTTCCTCTCGGGACCTGTTCCGGGGGCATCGGCCTTGGGCGTCGATCCCGGCCAATGGGTGCGAACCCTCCGAATTCGTTCCGAGGCGGCGATCAATCCCCGCATGATCGCAGATGTGGGTAAAGGGCGGGGCTAGAGGCTGGGAAGCGGTGTAGAGTGGGCAGCCTCCCAGCCTCCCAGCCTCCCAGCCTCCCAGCTTCCCAGCTTCCCAGCTTCCCAGCCTCCCAGCTTCCCAGCCTCCCAGCTTCCTAGCCTCCGAGCCTCCCAGCCTCCCCGTGTTCGCAGGGTCGCAGGTATTGGAGCTCTTCGGGGAGGGCGGGGCGCACGGAAACCACCTTGACTCGGTAGTACAGGTCCTTCCCTGCCAGGGGGTGGTTGAAATCCAGGGTGACGGCTTCGTCGTCCCGGGATTGCACAAAATACCCGTATTGTGCGCCCGTATCGGGGTTTGTGGCCACGATCCATTTGCCGGGCACCAGGTCCCTGCCCTCGGGAAATTCCTCGAAACTTCTTCGTTTCACAAGCCCCGGGTCGTGCTTTCCAAATGCCCTGTGGGCGGGGATGACGAACCGGGTTTCCGTTCCTTCCTCGAGGCCGGTGAGGCGAAGTTCGAGGGCCGGGAGGACCTGGCCGTAGCCCGCGATGAAGTTCATGAAGACGGGTCCGTTTTCCCCTTTTACGTAGGATCCGTCTTCCAGCTGAACGGAGTATTCCAACACCACGGCGGAGTTTTCACCGATGGTCACGGCCGTCTCTCGAGTGGGTTCCATGGTCTTCTTGATCTCCCCGGGGTTCAACCCTCATCCCGGAACTGGGCTTCGGTTTCGTCGTCCACGGGATACCCCAGTTCCTTGGCTTTTTGCAGGGATTCCCGGGCCAGGTTTGTTTTGCCCATCATGCGGTAACCTACGGCAAGGGTGAAGTGAGCCGGTGCGAATTGGGGCTGCAGTTCGAGGATCTTCCGGGAAGCCTCGATGCTGGGCTCGGGCTGTTCCAGGTGAAGGTATCCCACGGCCAGGTTGTTGTAAGCGTGGATCAGGCGGGGGTTGAGTTCGAGGGCGCGCAGGCTGCTTGCAATCGTCTCTTGGAACTCACCCTTTTGCAGGTAGGCACATGCCAGGTTGCTGTGGCCCATGGGTAGGTTCGGATTGAGGGACAAGGCCTTGAGGTTGGCCTCGATGGCTCCTTCCAGGTCTCCCTTTTGGAAGACGAGGCCTCCCAGGTTCACGTAGGCCTCCGCCAGGTTCGGGTCACACTCGATGGCCTGTTTGAACTCGGAGATGGCGTCGTCGATGAGGCGTTTTCGAGCGTAAGCCAGCCCCAGGTTGTAGTGGAAGATGGGGGATTGCGGTTCGAAAAAGATCCGTTCTTTTAGGAACTTAATGTACGCGTTGAGGTCCGATTCCTGACTGGGCTCCTTGGTCATAATCTCTTTACTCTCCCGTAGATTTGTACTAGGCTTTTTAGGTTGGGTAACGATTTTCCATCCCACGTGTGTTTTGGATCCTTAACAAGGGGCGATGCCGGTGTCAAGAGACACCGCCCGAAGAGAGGGGGATCGGCACGGGGATGGACGGCGGTTTCCTTCCTTCCCCGTGTTCCGACATTGCTGCCAGGTGGTCCCAAGAGTTCCCCTCCTACGGGAGCGGCCGGGGGTATGTGGTCGAGGCAACGCCGTACGGCCCCATTGCCGATGGGGTCCCGAGGGGCGGTTCCGCGAAAGGGGTCGAATCTCGGGTTTGCAGGAAAGCCGGGCACGACCCGGGGGACGCCGCGGGAGGTTTCCCGGGGCGTCCGAGAGCCGGGAAACGCCCGGGACCGGAATGCCGGGCCGCCGGAACCCGGGCTGAGGTCGGGCCGGGTATGGCCCACGGAGGGGTTTTCCGGTGCCGGGACGTTGGTTTGCGGGGGGATTTTTTGGTTGACAAAGGGTAGTTGGGCGTATTATGGAGGGAACGTGAATCAATTCACGTTCACAGTCCCCTCTTGTGTGTATCAGGATATTCGGTCCTGTATCGAGTAATGCACCGCAGATTCTTCAAGGAGGCAAGACATGAGTGACGATCCCAAAGAGCGCATCATTGAATGGGTGAAACAGCAAAAGAAATCCAAGCATTATTTCAATGATTTGTGCAAAGCGGTTCCAGAAATCAAGATGATGCAGGCCAAAAAAATCGTCAATGAACTGGTGAACGAAGGCAGACTGAAGTACTGGTCCAGCGGCAGCACGACCATGTACATGCTTCCCAGCGAAGGGGATGTGGAAAAAGAAGAAAAGGGCATGAACTGAGTTCCCGCCCAGGTCCCTGCCAATGATTCGATCCGAATCTTCCCAAGAAACCTGAACGGAAGCACCTTGTCTTGGACCCATGCAAACCATTTTTGGAGGAGGTGAAGGAGGAGAGAGAGACCTAGTTCGTTGTCGAGGTGAAGAGAAGGGTGAATACATTTGATCAACCGAGAACGGCCAATGGAGGTAAATGGAATGGCGCTAAAACACAAGACTCCTCTCATCGATGAGCTCGAGAAGGGGCCGTGGCCTAGCTTCGTAAGCGACGTCAAGAGGATGGCGGCCAAGGGAAACGCGATGTGTGAAGACTGGCTGGGAATCATGGAAATGTCCTACGAGCAGAAGGAAGGACATTGGAAGCACGGCGGGATCGTGGGCGTGCTCGGGTACGGCGGAGGGGTCATCGGCCGTTACTGCGATCGTCCCGACCTGTTTCCCGGCGTGGCTCATTTCCACACCGTCCGCGTGAATCAGCCCGCGAGCAAGTTCTACACCACGGACATCCTGCGCAAGCTTTGCAACATCTGCGAAGCCCGGGGCAGCGGACTCACCAACATGCACGGTTCCAC
>JARKQW010000038.1 GCA_029974695.1 Syntrophobacteraceae bacterium
GGGGCGACATCAAGCTCCTGGCCATGATCGGCGCGTTTGTGGGGCTGCCCGGAGTGGTTTTCACCGTCCTGGCGGCTTCGGTAGTGGGAACGGCTGCGGGCGTTTGGGTCATGGTCCGATCCAGGCAGGGTCTGAGCGCCATGCTCCCCTTCGGCCCCTTCCTTTCCCTGGGGGCAGTCTGCCATCTTTTCTGGGGACAGACCTTTTTCTCGTGGTATCTGGAACGGTTCACGGGCGGGTAAGGAATTTTCTCCCGCCCGGTCCGCCCGGATGGGGTCCCTTCTCCCGGCGCTTCTTCCACGGATCGATTTCCCCGGAAAAGGACCTCGAATCTTCTCAGTTCATGGAGAAATCACCGTGCGATATCCCCAAATCAAGACCGTTCTGCCGGGGCCCCGGGCGGCGGAGCTCATCGCCGTCGACCGGGAGTTTGTCTCCCCTTCCTATACCCGGATTTATCCCCTGGTGGCCGAATCCGCCCAAGGGCTGTGGATTACGGACCCCGACGGCAACGTCTTTCTGGATTTCACCGCCGGGATCGCCGTGTGCGCCACCGGGCACTGTCATCCCCACGTGGTCGAGGCCGTCCAACGGCAGGTGGGACGCCTGCTCCACATGTCGGGGACGGATTTCTACTACACCCCCCAGATTCACCTGGCACGAAAGCTGACGAGCCTGGCAACCGGGGCGGGTCCCCGAAAGGTCTACTTCGGCAATTCGGGGGCCGAAGCAGTCGAAGCGGCCTTCAAGCTCGCCCGGTGGCACACTCGGCGCGAATTGAACCTGGCCTTCTTCGGGGCCTTTCACGGTCGCACCATGGGGGCCCTCTCCCTGACGGCCAGCAAGACCATCCAAAAGAAACACTACAATCCCCTGGTGCCGGGGATCACCCACGTGCCGTATCCGTACTGCTACCGCTGCCCTCACAACCTCTGTTATCCCTCCTGCGGGATCGCCTGCGTCACGTGGATCGAGGACACCCTTTTTCGAACCACGGTGCCTCCCGAAGAGGTGGCGGCCATCTTTGTGGAGCCCATCCAGGGGGAGGGCGGCTATATCGTGCCGCCCCCGGAATTCCACCGGGAGCTCTTCCGCGTGGCCCGCAACTACGGGATTCTCTACGTGGCCGACGAGGTCCAGTCGGGCATGGGGCGCACGGGAAAGATGTTTGCCATGGAACATTTCTCGGTGGCCCCGGACATCCTCGCCCTGGCCAAGGGCATCGCGTCGGGCCTGCCCCTGGGGGCGACCCTGGCCCGCTCCCGGATCATGGACTGGGAAGCGGGCTCCCACGCCTCGACCTTCGGGGGCAATCCCGTCTCCTGCCAGGCCGCCCTGGCCACCATCGAGCTCCTGGAAAACGGGTTGATGGAAAACGCCGCCCAGCGCGGGCAGCAGCTCAAGGCGGGCCTCGAGGAGCTCCAGGAAATTTACGAGCCCATCGGAGACGTGCGGGGGCTCGGGTTGATGGTGGGGATGGAACTGGTCAAGGACCGGGAGACCAAGGAGAGGGCAGGGGAATGGCGGGACGCACTGATCCAGGCCGCCTTCCGCAAGGGCCTTTTGCTCCTCGGGTGCGGCCAGAACACCATTCGTTTCTGCCCGGCCCTGACGGTGAGCGCCCGGGAAGTTTCCGTCTGCCTCGAGATTCTCGAGAGCGTCTTGCGGGAGCTCTTTTGACGAGGATTTCGAGGCACCCTTGCCGGGAAGAAAGGGGGGCACACATCGAAGCCTCGATCAGGGCATTCGGTTCGAGTTTGAATGACGGGGCAAACCCCGAAGCCGCAGCTGCAGCAATAGCCGCAGGGGTTCGGGGCCGGGGGGGGGCGAGAGACGAGAGGGTTGGTTAGGTGGTTGGCTGGAGGCCAGAGGTTTGGCGGCCAGGAGGTCGGGAGGCGGGGGAGTGGTGTGGCAGGTTGCGGAACAAGGAGAAGACCATGAAAGGGAAAAGCGTCATCGCAGGGGTTGTCGTCGTCGTGATTGCCCTGGTGCTCTTATTGCCGGCTTTGCCTATCTCCTGGTTCGGAGAAACCCGTGGAAGCCTCTTCGCGAAGCCCACTCCGGCGGACACCGTGATCCACAACGGCTCCATTTTGACTTCGAACGACCGTAGACCTTACGCCAGGGCACTCGCCATACGAGACGGCAAGATCGTCTATATCGGGTCCGACAACGGGAAGGCTTTGTCCTTTGTGGGCACCGGGACTCGGGTGATTGACGCGAAGAAGAGCCTCGTCACCCCGGGCTTTGTGGATGCACACACGCACGCTCTCTGGCTGGGCATCCTTTCTCCCGTCATGACCTTCATCTATGACGCCGGGAGCCTGGAGGACGTTGCCAGGCTCGTGCGCTCCTATGGGGAGCAGAATCCCGACCTTCCTTTCATCTTCGCCATAGGCTGGAAATACGACTATATCCCCAACGGGATCCCAACGCTCCGGATGGCGGACGACATCCTGCGGGACCGGCCGCTGATTCTTTGGAGCCACGACGGCCATACGGGTTGGGTCAACAGCCTGGCCCTTCAACAGATGCAGGAGAGAAACCCCAAGGCCTTCGAGTACCTGACGCCGGATTTCGACAAGGACCATAAGCCCACCGGGATCTTCCGGCATTTCTACACCATCAACCCCATGGATTTCTACACGGTGGAGGAAATGGGCGGAGAGGCCATCGTTCGGAAGATGGCTCAAGGTGTGGCGGCCAAGCTCGAGGAAGGGCTTCGCGTGGGCGTCACTTGCCATCACGACGTCATGATTCATCGGAGCACCTTCGACCTGCTGCTCAAGTTGAAGAAGAGGGGGGTTTTCAGGGATGCGAGGGTACGCGCCTCTCATTTCGTCAATCATCATCTCTACGAGGACGACCCGGCCACACTCTTCCTCAACCTGGCGAGTTGGAAACGACTTGCGGGAAGTTCTACGGACCATTTTGTCATCGGGGAATCGATCAAACTGGGGATCGACGGAGTGTCGCCCAACCACACTGCGTTGCTCTATAAGCCCTACAAGGACGACAAGACCACCAAAGGCGTGGCGAGCTACACGGCCGAGGGCTTCAACCGACTGGTCACTCTTATCGATTCCATGCGTCTGCAGATATGCACTCACGGGGTGGGGGACGCCGGCATCACGCGGATCATCGACGGTTATGAGTTTGCAAGAAAAGTCAACGGCGCCTGGGACTCCCGGCATACCATCGAACACAATTCCATGATTGTCGACAAGGACGTCCCTCGCCTGGCCCGGCTGGGCATCCACGCATCCATGCAGCCCACTCATTATTTCGGCGACCGGGCCACGGTGAAGGCCTTGGGAAAAAGGCGTTTCCTCCACGCCCACCGGTTCGGAACGCTGCAGAGAGCGAAAGTGCGGCTCGCCTTCGGTACCGACTACTCGATCGTTCCCATGAACCCGATCTACGGGACCATCGTCGCCGTGACCCGGTTGAGCTGTCTCGGTCCTCCCAGGACCATGGACGAATTCAAGGAGATGCTCTCCTTCGAAGATGTCATCCGTCATTACACACTGGGGAGTGCCGCGGCGCTCCACATGGACCGTCTCATCGGCTCCCTCGAAGTGGGGAAGCGGGCCGACCTCGTGATCTTCTCCATTGATCGGAACGAATTTTCCAGGATGTGCAATTTGGGAATCATGCCGCCCTCCGATATCTTGGACCAACTGGTATCGATGACTTTCGTAGACGGTCGGGTGGTCTATCAGCGCCCATAGAGCGGACCCCCAGATTCGGACCGGGAGTCGGGGAGGGAGGCGGCAACCCGGTGGACCTGCGGAAGCGGTTCGCGCCGGAACTCGAGGCGACAAGGGTCGTCGTGCCCTTGAAGGGAGAGAAATCGTTCTCGGGGCCCTCACCGCAGTGGGCGAGGCCGAGGGTCGGGGAACGGCGTGAACCTCGAGTACCGCACCCGCGAGGGCGACAGTGATCGACTTCGACCAGCCCGAAAACAACGATTGGCCGGCGGTCAATCTGTTCAGCGTCACCGAGAACAGGCACCGTCGCCGGCCGGACGCGATGCCGTTCGTGAACGGTCCGTCGCCGGTGCTGGAGCAAGCGGAGGGGTTGTCCGCGGAATGGGCGGCGGCGTGCAAGGCGGCGTCCAACCGTTGTTGGCGGCACCGAACCGGAGCGTTGTGTGAAGAGAAGAAAAGGGGGGAGGATGAGCGAGGATCACCCGGAGTGGCTGTTCGATGAGGCGAGACACACCGGCGTCGACTATGCGAATCGGGAGGTGGTTGCGGACTACGACCGGCAACATCAGGGGTTCAGGGACTTCGAGAAGGAAGCCGAGATGATCGTCGCCGCTCTTGACTTGTCGGAGAACTCGACGGTCTTGGACGTCGGCTGCGGCACCGGCGGGCTGTCCGTCTGCCTCGCACGCAAATGCAAACAGGTCTATGCCGTCGATGTTTCACAAGCGATGATCGAGGTCCTCGAGGGCAAAATCGAAGCCCAGGGACTGGGCAACATCACACCCCAACGAGCCGGGTTCCTGACCTACCGGCACAGGGCAGAAGCCCCCGATGCCGTTGTCGTCAACATTGCCCTTCATCATCTGCCGGATTTTTGGAAGCAGATTGCCCTTTGCCGACTCCATGACCTGCTCAAGCCCGGGGGCAAGATGTTTCTGGCCGATGTCGTCTTTGGTTTCGACCCGAGGACCTACGAGGAAGCCGTAGAAGGCTGGCTGCACTGCATGCGGGACCTCGCAGGCCCGCGGATGGCCGACGAAACGATCGTCCACATACGTGACGAGTTCAGTACCTGGGACTGGGTGATGTCGGGAATGCTGGAACGTGCCGGGTTCCGCCTCGAACAGTGTCTCGACCTCATGCCCCAGATGCGAGCCTATATATGCTCAAAGCCCGGAGAACAGGAGCCAAGATGAGCGATTCTTCCCGTTGTCGGGTGTGCATAAAGCCCGCCCCCGGGCAATGCCGCGGCGGGCTTCGTACAGGCACGGGAGGGTCGATTTCAGCCCCGTGGTACCCGGCGGTCGGAGAAAGACCTGTCGAGGGCCCGAAAAGTTCGGTAACATAGGAGAAAGGGAGCCGAAACCGGGTCGCTTTCGAGGATAGGCCCATGACCTGCAAATGCTTTTTCGTGGAACAGGCGGACACCCGGGGAGGACCGGTGACCTTCACCGGGGCCACGGCCCATCATATGGAGCGGGTGGCTCGGTTGCGGGTTGGGGACACCATCGAGCTGCGGGACGGGCAGGGAAACGCCTGGCTTGGGTCCATCGATGCCATGGGCCGAGGGGCGGTTTCGGTGCGGATCCTGGGCGACGCCGAGGGGCACCGGGAGTCTCCCCTGGAATTGACCCTGGCTATGGCCTTTTCCCGGGCCGATCGCATGGACTGGTCCCTGCGCCAGGCCGTGGAAATCGGGATCCATCGGTTCGTGGCTTTCCGCTCCCGGCGGAGTCAGTACGGCCTGAACGAGAAGGAGGCGGCGGCGCGGCGGCAGCGATGGTGGAAAATTGCTCGCGAGGCCATGTGCCAATGTGGTAGAGTGAAGATTCCGGAAATCAATATCTTACCAGACCTGGACCGTTACGTTTCCCAAACGGTCCATGAGGCAGCGGGACCTTCGGAAGTCTTGAAGATCGTGGCCTGTGAAGAAGGGCCTCGAAGGGGCCTTTTGGACCTGTGGTCACAAACGCCTTGGTGCAAGCAATTCCATGCAGTGATCGGACCGGAAGGGGGATGGTCGCCGGAGGACCTGGAACTGCTCTTTCGCGCAGGGTTCCAATCCGTTCACCTGGGACCCCGGGTCTTGCGCATGGAGACCGCTTCAACCGTCCTGTTGGGAGCCGTTCAGCTGTTGTGGGGAGACTTTCACGTCGCTCAAGAAGGGGTATAAACATGAGATGTCACAAGTGTGGGTACCATAGTTTCGACTACCTTTCCGAGTGCAAGATGTGCGGGTCGGACTTGAGCTCGATCCGGGACTCCCTCGGTCTCTTGAGCGTCAAGCCGGATATCCCGTTTTTTCTGAACGTGCTGCTCCGCGGCCCTGGGGCGGGGGAAACCGCATTCCCCACTCCCGAGGACCTGGCAGCCACCATTGCGGAAATCGACCTCGGTCCCGAGCTGGACCTGGACGCACCCCTGGAGGATTTTGCCGGGACCCTTCCCCAGGCACCGCCGGGTCCTGCTCCGGCACAGGCGCAGACCGAAGAGATCGAGCTCGTACTCGAGGACCTGAAGATTGCCGAGGAAGAGCCCATGATCGAACTTTCGGACGCGGACTTGGACCAGCTCAGCGATCGGGAGCAGATGGAGGGATTGGACCTCAAAGTCGATCTGGACCTGGATGCGGAACCTCCCCTGAAAGGACTCTCCCAGGCCGCTCCCGGGGAGGCTGCGCGGGAGGAGCCCGAGGTCGGAATCCTGTCCCTGGAGGACCTGAAGCTGGAACTGGATGCGGACGTCCTCGAGGAGGTGCCTCTGCCCGCAACCCAGGCGCCCGCCGCATCCCCGGCAGCGGCTCCGGAAAGCAAAGAGACTGCCGGAACCCCGGGTTTGTCTTTGGACCTCGAGGACGCTCCCACCCTGCAGATCAGCCCCGAGGAAATGGATCGAATCGTCAAGAGTGCCCGGCATCCCTCGGAGAAAGTCCCCGAGCCGGACTTTTCCCTGGATCTCGATTTTGACGCGCAGGAAAAGACCCCGGCAGGGCCCATGGTTGGGACGATCCCGGGCCCGGTCCCGGAACTCGATCTGAAGCTCGAAGAAGAACCCACCCTCCGGTTGGAGCCCCTCGAGTACCCGTCGCCCCGACCGGTGTCTGCTCCTCCGGCCCCCGAGCCGGCCCTCGAAGTCCCGGAGATCACCCTGGACCTGGACGAAGCCTTCGTCCAGGGGAAGCCTCCCACCTCCGAGTTCGAGCTGGTGATCGACGAGGAGGAGCTCAGGCAGACCATGGAGCTCGAGACCACCGCCGACGGAATCATCGGGCTCGAGCCCATCGTACCCGACCGGCCCCGGGAGGCCCCGACGGAACTCCCCACGGAACCCCTCGAAATCTCGGATTCGGACCTGGTTCTCGAGCTTACCGACGACGACCTCGATGGCCTGCTCGAAGAGTTGGAGGAGACCTCTCCCAAGGGAGAGAAGAAGCCGCCCGTGAAGCCCTCGTGATCCTCGACCCCTCGGGAAAATCCCGGACGATCCGTCGGCACCCCAGTGCTGCCGACACTTCTTGCTTGACACCCGTCCGTGGAATCAGTAACATCCGCGGCGTTCGTGGCGAGGTAGCTCAGTCGGTAGAGCAGTGGACTGAAAATCCTCGTGTCCCCAGTTCGATTCTGGGCCTCGCCACCAGGAAAAAAGAAGGGTTGCGGCACACGACTGCAGCCCTTTTTGCTTTGGTGACCCCGGCAGGGCACGGACCGATACATCCCGGCCCGGGGAAGCCTGTCTTTCGGAGGAATGAAGATGAAGATTGTCTGCCTGCTCGGAAGCCCGAGGAGGAAGGGAAACAGTTCCATGATCGCGGAGCGGTTTTGTTCCACGGCACAAGGACTGGGGGCGGAGGTGCGGACTTTTGCCCTGAACGACCTGAGCTTTCGCGGCTGCCAGGGGTGCATGACGTGCAAGACCCGGCTCGACCGCTGTGCCCTCGAAGACGACCTCACCGAGGTCTTGGATGCCGTGCGGGCAACGGACCTCCTTGTCCTGGCATCCCCCGTCTATTACTGGGACGTTTCCTCCCAAATGAAGGCCTTCCTGGACAGAACGTACTCGTTCCTGGTGCCCGACTTCATCGTCAATCCCAGGAAATCCCGCCTCGAACCCGGGAAGAAGCTGGTTTTCATCCTTGCCCAGAACAATCCCGACCGAAACAGTTTTACGGACATCTTCAAGAAGTTCGATTACTTCTTCCGCGCATACGGCTTCTCCGACACGCGGTTGATACGGGCCTTCGGGGTCGCGGCGCCGGGGGAGGTCGAGCGGTGTGAAGAAGTCATGGAACTGGCGGAGACAACCGCCCGGGAACTGTGCGGCGGCCAATAAGGGCGTGGCCCTACGGAGGCGAACGGTGGGCCGCGTGATCGAGACCCCGAGACTGATCCTGCGCGGGATGGAACCGACGGATCGGGATTATCTGTGCGGGATGTTTGCCTCGAGGGAGACGATGAAGTACCTCTTCGGGGGCGTTCCCATGGGCCGGGAGGAAGCCGTCGAGTTCATCGGGCGGCATTTTCCATTCGGGGCGGAGCCCGCGGGGCCGGCTCCCTTGTGCTTGAAGGAGACGGGGGAACGGATCGGTTTCGGAGGAATCGTTCCGTGCGGCCATCTTTCCGAGGACGACTACGAATTCGGGTCCGCACTGGTGAAAAGCGCCCGAGGCAGGGGGTTCGCCGTGGAGATCGGAGGAGCCCGGATCCATTACGGCTTCCGGCATCTGGGATGTTCCCGCATGCTTGCCCTGGTCCATCCCATGAACGAGCCGTCCAAAGCAGTCTTGAAAAGGCTGGGGATGCGTTTCTACGGGGAGGTTCCCCTGCCGGATCGAGGGCCGCGAGAGATTCACATCTTGAAAGAGGCTAACGGTTCCCAGCCGCACCCACCGTCCCGACCCCGCCCTTCCAACAAGCATCGTCCGAAAGTGAGCGATTTGGCCGTTATGAGTCCCCCTTTCTCGTTCCCGCGCAGGCGGGAATTCGCGAAGAGGGTGCATCCCCGTCGGATGCCCGCCGTCGCGGACATGACGCCCTGATGCTTCCGGAGTCGTTCAACCCGGGCTTGGGTCATTGACATCCTTTCTTTCATGGTTACCATACCGACGTATTGGAGAATTCTTAGTGAATATATCGCAACCTACGGATATGGATACAACATGGAGTGTGCCATGGAACTGAATATCGAAGCGCTGCGAAAGGAAAGAAGGCCCCTTTGGATGACCCACCTGGACGTGGAATCCTACGCGGACTTCCTGGGAGGAGGCGGGGACGTGCATCGAGACCGGCATCTTCCCGAGTGGGAACGATTTGCGGGCGTGGAAGAAGAAGAGGACCTGGAAGCCCTGAGGATTTTGCTTGAAGGGCGCTACGTGGCGGAAGACTACATTTCCTAACGCCACTCCGTCCCCTTCTATCGAATGACCCGGCTTGGCGGGCACCTTCCTTTCGGCGTTTGGGAAGGCTGTCCGCCAAAGCTGTTTATAGGTCCGGGCTCTCTCGAAGCCGAATCAGTCTTCCCATCCCTCCCGGGTCCCCGAGAATTTGTGGCAGGTCTTGCAGTTGACTCCTTCCTCCCGGGGGTGGATGGCGTGGATCTCATAGTAATCGGGCTTGTCGTCTTCCCGGTCGTGACAGCTGATGCACAGGGGGGTGCCGTCCCGGGTGGTCTTGGGTGCGTATCCCAGGCGTTCGAAGTTCATGCGGGTTCCGCCGCGGAATTCCGCGCATTCCAGGGCATATCTTTTCGGCGCCACCTGGTGGTGCAGGGACAGGTAGCGATCCGAGGAAACGAACCCGACCCCTTGGGGAAGCTTCCAGCCCAGGTCCTTGGCCCCCGCAACGAATGCCTCAATCGGCTTTCCCGTCTCCCACAGAACCTTGGATTTTACCGGCAGGAGGCGCCAGGTGACCGGATGGTACCCCAACCGGGCCGTGTGGGGTTTGAAAGCAAAGATCTTTTGGCGCTGGGTTCCCGGATGTCTCCCAGGGGACCGGTAAGGAGCAGGCGTCCGTTGGGTTGCAGTTGAACGGGGTCGCCGAACTTGTAGAAATGAGAATCGCCGTTCCGGAAAAGGTATTCCGGGACGAGGTTCGAGGCGAAGACTCGAGGGGGCTCGTACCGCAACGTGGCCGGATCCGACTTTGCCCGGCGGGCATCCCGGTGGGTCTCCGTCGGGTTGGGTCCCCGTGCGTAACGAGGAATGTGGTAGACGGTGCAGTCCACTCTCCCGGTGTGAGCGTCCAGGTCGTAATCGCGGTGGGGGGCGGCGCCGTGACAATCGGCGCAGGCGATCTTTTTGGCGAGGTCCGTTTCACGGACGTCGTTTCCTCGTCCGGCAATCCTATGATTCTTCGCCTTGTGGCAGCTGAGGCAGGAAAGATTGGCTCCGGAGGCGGAAAGATGCACGTCCAGGGTCCGCGGGGGATTCTCCATGGTGAGGTCAATGTCCCGCTGCTTGCCCCCGGGGCTTCCCCCCGCTCTCACGTGACACCGATTCAGACAGGTGCTGTTGGTGGGCTTGTGGATGTTGGCCGGCACGGACCCCATGTCTACGGGGGGTCCGGAACAAAGCGCATTCCGGCGGTCTGCTTCACGGCAACCCGTTTGTATGCGTCCGAATGACACAGGAGACAATCGACATTGGCCGGTTGTT
>JARKQW010000045.1 GCA_029974695.1 Syntrophobacteraceae bacterium
GAAATACAAATTTCGATGCTGAGAAACCGGCTTCTCGAGAGACGCAATGAGATCCTGGGTAGGATGCGCCGGCTGGAGGCCGGGTTGCACGAACTGGGCGAACGGGAAACGGAGATCGAAGAGGAGGCCCGGAAATCGAGCATTCCCGGACTGTACGAACGATTGGACGAAGCGGGCAAGAACGGAATCCGGAACATCGACCGGGCGTTGGCCGGGATTTCCTCGGGGGATTGCGGGATTTGTGAATCCTGCGGGGACGACAATCCCTTCAAACGACCGGAGGCCATCCCGTGGGCCCTGCTGTGCGTGGACTGTGCGCGTGAACGGGAGAATGCCGCCGGGTCCATTTCCGGAAAGGGGGAGCCTTTCTCCGAAAATCGGACTCCCGGTTGTTCCCCGGCCGGAACCGAGCGGGCAGGGAGTCGGTGCGGTCTACGAATACCTGCGCATAGACGGGCGCGTGGATGCCGAGGACCTCATTCTCGATGAGATCGACGGGAGACTGACCCTTGACGGGGGGCTAAGAGGCAGAGTCCAGCATCAGGTCCTCCTGCAGGTTCTCACCCGTGTTTTCGGATACGCCTCCGTTGTGGACCGCCTGGAAGTCGGTGAAAGGGATGCCGAAGAGGAGCAAAGGCCCATCTCCGGCATCTTGGGAGAGAGGAGCATCGAGGGTTCCGCCCTGGAGGGGCGGAGCGGGTTTGATTAGAACCCTAGAAGAGGAATTCCCCGCGCACCATGCCTGCGAAAATGGGATCGTTGCCCGAGTTGCCCCGGGGGTCCACCACCCACTGAAAATCCGGGGTTACGGCAAAGTATTTGGTCAGGTGAATCCGGTAGTAAAGTTCCGCGTGAACCTCGGTGCCGGTGTGGCGAAGGTCCTCGTTGGCTTTCAATCCCGCCAGGCCGATTCCCAGCTGGTCTTCGGCCCTCAGGGGAAGGATTCCCTTCCAGTTCACTCCCGCAGACCAAAACCAGGGGACTTCGTAGGCATCTTCGTTGTGATATCCGAACCGGCCGAACAGGCCCACGGCGTCGGTAATCTTCTGGTCGAGGCTCAAACCCAGGCCCCATCCCTGAACCGAACCCCTGCTCCCGATCCGGGGATGATCGTACGTGGCGTTCCAGTAATAGAGGCGATAGTTGCCTTCCTGTCCGAAAATCTTCGGAGAGTAGGCGACTTGGGCGGCCACGAAAGGGTCCTCGAGCAGGTTGTGGTACATGTCCTTCTGGCCGGACGGCAGAGCGTACGGGTGGGTGGACGACTGGACGAGGGCGGTGAGGGTCACTCCCTCCAGGGGGGTGAAGGATGCGGCGAAGATGGGTCCGTATTCGTCTTCGTTGCTGAGAATGGGATTGTTGACGAAGGGCTTTCCGACGAACTGGGAATATTGGTCGTTGGCAAAGGCGTTGGTGTCGATGAAAACCAGGGGTTCCGTCTTGCCGACGGCAAGGATGAGCTTCTCGTTGCAGAACTCGTGGGCATAGTAGCCTTCCAAGAGAATCCGGTCGAACCCGTCGTCATGGTGATAAGGGCCGGAATCGTCCGCAATTGTGTTGAGGTTGGCCAAGAGCTTGCTCCCCAGGCGTTCATCGGACCCCTTGCCGGTTCCCGCGTGGAACCTCAGGAAGAACTGGCCGTCCTTGAAGAAGGTGGATCGTGGTCGGTAAGAGAGTTTGAGGTCCCCGACGACGCCGGGTTCGGCATCCTCGGTGATCTTTCGCTTCCCGATCCGTTCTCCCACGGCGCCCTGGTAGAACGAAACCACCGCCCCGTGAATGTCCAGTCCGTACTCTTTCTCTTTCAGTTCTTCCTTGACTTCTTCCAGGGTGGATCTCACTTCCCGGGACCCCTCCGCCTCCTCTTGCTTTTCCTTTTCGGCGGGCTGCTTTGAGACCCGGGTCGTCGGCGAGGACAAAGCCTCCCGGGGGCGCTCCGAGGCAGGGTCCGGCACCCCGTCCTCCGAGGCTCCCTCACAAACCCCGGCCGGGCAAACCAGCGCGGTCCCCACCAGAAGGACTACCCCAAACATCCATCCTCTCAACACACATGAAAACATGGTTCCCTCCGCAACCGTTGGTCATCGAGAACGAACGAGGAATGTTCCCCGCTTCCGTTGGAGTATCCGCATGGCCCGGAAGAACAAAAGCCACGAACACTCCAAACCTCATGGGTCATGAAGCCTTCGTGGCTTTCGGTCATTGTGCCGAAGATGCGGCCGGAGACCCGGATTCTTTCTTCAAGGCAACCTGAACCTTCATGGTAAAGGTCATCCGGCAAACCCGCTTCAAATGCCTCCGTCCAGCCGTTCCTATACTACGAGCCGTGAAGAAAAAAAAGTCATTTCTTGCCGGAAGAATCCATCGTGAAGCGCCATTTGCAGAAAAGTTCGGGCGGGTGAGGGTCCGGAGGGGCGTAGACGCATTCCACCCGGATGGCGGGATCGATTTCATGGGCGAACCGGGTGAATTCGTCCCGGTGCATGTCCTTGCACGCGTATTCTCCCAGGCCTTGCTTGATTCGCGCCTCCTGGGGAGGGCAATGGGGGACGGTGAGAATGACCTCCCCGGGATTCTCCCGGATCTGGTAACCCACGATCAGGGTCCACGGGAAGAGTCGAAGGGCCTTCAGGAAACCGGACAGCCCCTTTTCCTCGATCCGGAACCTCTTGCGAAGGTCCTTTGCCGCCATCCCCGCCACCTTGCCCCAGACCCGTTGGTTGAGGTGCTCGGCCTGGGCAAGTCCGTGGCTCTCTTCCACGTACAAAAACCAGAACGCATCCATGACCCGATAATGCCAGAGAAGGAATTCGAGATAATCGAGAAGCTGGTCCCGTTTCATGGTTCTAAGAACTTCCAGTTCCATCGGATCTCCCTGTCTGTTGGGCGGAAATGAAAGGCGTGCCGTCCCGGAAACCGGCCCCCGAGGTTGGAATCATAGCGGAAAAGGTCCTCGGGGTTCAAACCCAAACAGCGGTGCGTCGAACTCTTCCCCGTCCCGAACAAGGCCCGTGCCGAGTCTTTCATCCCCGGAGCCGCCGTGATATCCTGATCCGGAACGCAGATCGAGGGAGGAAGCGGGCGATGAAGCAATGGAACGAGCTCACCACGGCAGGGGGCACGGGGGTCCACCCCGCAGGACCCATCATTGCGGCCAGAGGTCTGACCCGGGTCTACCCCCTGGAGGCCTGCGAGGTCATCGGCATCAACGAGGTGGATCTCGAGGTGCGCGCCGGAGAACTCGTCGTACTCAAGGGAGACAGCGGTTCGGGGAAAAGCACTCTCTTGGCCCTTCTGGGCGGGATGGATCGCCCTACCCGCGGGTGCCTGATAGTGGCCGGACAGGATCTTTCCACGGCCGGGGTCTGGGACCTCACCCGGTTTCGACGAGTGGTGGTGGGAATGGTGTTTCAATCTTTCAACCTTTTGCCGACCTTGAGCGCCTTGGAAAACGTCTGTCTGCCCGCCCTGCTGGCCGGGGTTTCCTATGGGAAAGTCCGATCCAAAGCCATGGAGCTGCTGGCCTGGCTGGGATTGGAATCCCGGGTGCATCACCTTCCGGGGCAACTCTCGGGAGGCGAAATGCAGCGCACGGCCATCGCCCGGGCCTTGATCAACGATCCGCCCCTGATTCTGGCGGATGAGCCCACGGGGGACCTGGACAGCGCCAACGGGCACCGGGTCATGGAACACCTGGGCGAACTGAACCGCAGGCAGGGACGAACCGTCCTCATCGCCACCCACAGTACCCTCGCCGACCCCTATGCGACCCGAACGGTGCGTCTCAAGGACGGCGGCATTGCCGAGATGACATGGGCCGACTGACTCTTTTCCTGCGACTCTGGCTCTGGTTCAGTTTTCGACACCTGCGGGCCCATTACCGGCGCACCTTGGCCGTGGTGGCGGGGATTGCGCTGGGTGCGGCCGTCTTCACCAGTGTTCGACTGGCCGTTCACGCCTCCATTGATTCCTTCACTCGAACCGTGGATACCCTGACGGGCAAAGCCGACCGGGTGGTGATCCATCCGGGAGGGCGGGTCCCCGAGTCGGTGGTCTCCCAACTGGCGAAGCACCCGTGGGTGGAGAGCGCATCGCCGGTGATGACCACCTACGTTCGTGCCGTGGAAAGATGGACGGGACCCTTCCTGCTGGTGGGGATCGATCCCATCCTGGATCGTCCCCTGCGAACCTGGGAAACCCGGGACCGGGACGTCGCCTCCGGCTTGCGGGCTTCCGCCTGGATCGATCTTCTCAGGGAACCCTTTTCCGTGCTGCTGGGGGATGGACTGGCCCGTCGCCTCGACGTGCGGGAGGGAGGCCGGGTGGAAATCCAGGGGCCCCGGGGGAATACGCCGTGTCGGGTCGTCGGGATCCTCGAGTCCCGGGGATTGGGGGCGGCGGAAGGGGGAGAGACGGCCCTGGTGGACATCGCCACCTTCCAGGAGGTCACGGGGCAACCGGTATTCGTGGACCGGGTGGATCTCTTGTTCAAGCCCGGCATTCCTTCCCAAGAGGTGGAGAGCCTCCGGGCCCTCCTGCCCGCAGCCCTTGTCCTGGAAATGCCCGGAGAATCCCGGGAGAGCGGCAGGCTCGTCATTCGTTCCTACGAGCTCAACCTCTCGGTCCTGAGCTTCGTTTCCCTTTTCGTAGGGATGTTCCTGATCTACAGCCTGGTGGCCTTGAATGCGGCGTCCCGCAGGCATGAGCTGGCGGTCCTGCGTTGCCTCGGAGCTTCCTCACGACTGCTCTTCGTGCTCTTCCTGTTCGAGGGGGTGTTTTTTGGAGTGGTCGGCTGGCTCACGGCCGTTCCCCTGAGCGGCTTCCTGGTCGGAAGGATGCTCCACGGCGTCAGCGAAACCATCAGTCTTTTGTTCGTACGCGTTCGGGTGGACCAGGTGGGGCTCGATTCCCGGGAAGTGGCCCTTTCTCTCCTGGTGACCGTTCTCATTTCCATCCTCGCTGCATGGCAGCCTGCCCGGCAGGCCATGAAGGTCCCTCCCCGGGAAGCCCTCCTGATCCGGGATTCCCTGGCCGAAAGAAGGGGTTCCGCCCGGAAAATCGCCTTTCTGGGAACGGTATTGATCCTGCTGGTCTGGCCCCTGTCCCAACTTCCGGGCATCGCCGGGATTCCCGTGGGGGGATACCTGGGAACCTTTCTGCTCTTTGCCGGATTTTCCCTCGTTTCTCCCTGGGTTTTGAGCCTCCTGGGGGACAAAATGCCCGAGGTGTTGCGCAAGGTCGGAGGAGAACCGGGATTCCTGGGAGCCCGGACCATTCGCGATGCGGGGGCGCGGATCGCCATTTCCGTCGGGGCGCTCATCACCGCTACCGCCCTGTTCGTGGCCCTGGTCATCATGGTGCACAGCTTTCGACAAACCGTCACGGCCTGGGTGAGCCAGACCATCACCGGGGACCTGTTCCTGCGCCCCAGGATGGCGGAGTTCAACCATTATCGGGACCCCTTGCCCCGGGCGGCGGTCAAAACCCTCAAGGAACTGGAAACCCCGGTGCAGGTCCTGCCCTATCGACGGATCTTTCTTCACCAGGGCAACATCCGGTACCAGTTCGAAGCCATCGATTTTCCCGTCTTTCTACGCTACGCCAAGTTCCTCCTTCTCGAGGGGAAACCGGAGGAAATGATTCCGAAGCTGACGGAGGGCGAGGGGGTGCTCATTTCCGAAGTATTCGCCAATCGGTCTCGACTCAGGCTGGGGGACACCTACCGGGTCCGGATCCGCGGGGTGGAGATCCACCGGCCCGTGGTGGGGATCTTTCGGGACTACCGAACCCAGGGGGGAGTGGTCCACTATTCCTTGTCCCATTTTCAGGAACTGACGGGAGACGATTCCTGGGGCGGGGCCAGGGTTCACCTCGTGGACCCGGGACCGGACCCCCAAGCTTCGGCGGCCCGGGTCCGGGAGGAGATCCATCGTCGGTGCGTCGAATGTGTCCCGGGGGTCGAAATCACCTTGGGCAACGACTTGCGGCGAGGGGTCCTGCGAATCTTTGACGAGACCTTTGCCATTACCACCGTGCTGCTGTTCATTGCCCTTTTCATCGCCGCCCTGGGACTTGCCACGACCCTGAGGGTGCGGGTGTTGGAGAGGGCGCGCGAGTTCCATAT
>JARKQW010000490.1 GCA_029974695.1 Syntrophobacteraceae bacterium
GTAGAAGAACATTTTTTGCTGCCGGTGATCGGGGGTCCTCATGAATCATCTCCATCTTTTCTAAACGATTTCAATGAGATGATTCTACATCAAACCTGAAAATAAAGCACGCATATTTGTTGCTTTTTCAACACCCTGCTATGGGAAGCGCTCGCCTGGTGCGGCGGCGTGCCGAATCGGTTGAGGAACCCAAGAAAAAGCGCACGACGCGATGAAAGAGAACGTTTACATCCTGGAACCTCTATTCGGCAGGATGCTCAGTCCCTTCGAGCAGTTTCTCAGGCGCGCCACGGCGGGAGGAATCATCCTCATGAGCGTCACCGTGGCGACTCTGTTGCTGGCCAATTCCCCTTGGGGACAGTTCCTGCACGACTTCTGGGAACAGCGTGCCGGGATCGGGATCGGTGGTTTTCGAGTTGAGATGACCCTGCATCACTGGGTGAACGAAGGGCTCATGGCCCTTTTCTTTCTCCTCGTAGGGCTGGAGTTGAAACGAGAGGTCCTCGTGGGGGAACTGTCCAGCCTGCGGGAGGCTGTCCTCCCGGTGGTTGCCGCCGTGGGAGGAATGGTCGTCCCGGCCATCCTGTATATCTTGGTAAACCGCGATGGGGTCGAAGCCAAGGGCTGGGGAATCCCCATGGCGACGGATATCGCCTTTTCCCTGGGCATCCTGGTCCTGCTTTCCTGGCGAATCCCCAAGAGTCTCATCGTCTTCTTGGCTGCGCTGGCCATTGCCGACGACTTGGGAGCGGTCCTTCTCATTGCCCTCTACTACTCGACCTCCCTGGATATCGGTGCCCTCAAGGGAGCATTGGCCATATTGGCAGTCCTGGCGTTGCTCAATCGAGGGGGAATCCGCCATCCCCTTCCTTATGGGGTGATGGGCATGGCCCTTTGGCTTGTATTGCTGCACTCGGGGATTCACGCCACGGTGGCCGGGGTGCTGCTGGCGTTTTTCATCCCCGCCCGTCCCGTGTTCACCCCGGTGGAATTCGAACAGCGGCTGGATCACCTGCAGGAGACGCTCCGTTACGAGGTGGAAGACCCCGAAGCCTGTCTTCAACCCCTGAAATGCCCCGTGATGGCTACGGTGGCTCAAAACGTTGAGAAGTCGGCCAAGGCGGTTCAATCGCCGTTGCAGCGAATGGAGCATCACCTGAGCCCCTGGGTGACCTTCGTGGTGATTCCCCTTTTCGCCCTGAGCAATGCCGGGGTGAATTTCAGCAACATGGAGGTTAGCCGCGTCCTTGGACAGCCGGTCACCTGGGGGATCGTCCTGGGCCTGGTCCTGGGCAAATTTGCGGGAGTTTCCGGTTTCAGCTGGTTTGCGGTGAAATGCGGGTTCGCCCGGCTCCCCAGCGGCGTCTGCTGGCATCATCTCGTGGGGGTTGCATGGCTTGCGGGGATCGGGTTCACCATGTCTCTTTTCATCAATGAACTGGCTTTTGACGATCCCGGCATGGCGATCCAGGCCAAGGTGGGAATCCTGCTGGCTTCACTCCTGGCCGGCACCATCGGCGTTGCCTGGCTCCTCGCGGTGGCATCGGCCGGGAAAGACGATGACCCGTCTCCGCCTTGACCCAGCGTTGTCCCCGCGACCCTCAAAGAGCGGTGATGCACGATTCGCTCGGAGACCATTCCAACAGGAGGGAACGAATCATGGCTTACAAGACGATCGTCTGCGGAGTGACTGGATCCATTCCTTCCCGGAGGGCGGCGCTGGAAGCAGCTGTCCTTGCCGGGGAAGCGCAAGCGGATCTTGTGTATGTATACGCGGTGGATGTCGAATTTCTCAAGACTGGAAAGGCGGTGCAGCTGGGTTCGGAATTTGCGGAAGAGTCCCTGGCGCACCTGGGCGGCCATATGCTGGATTTTGCCGACGAAATCGCCCCGTCTCAAGGGGTGACTCCCAAAAAGGTCGTGCGAAAGGGCCCCGTGTTGGACGTCCTCAAGCAGGTCGTTCTCGAGGAAGAGGCGGATCTGCTTGTTCTCGGCCACGAAGACCGCACCTTTTTCGAAAAGATCCTTTTCAAGGGAAGTGTGGAAGATCACGTGCAGGAACTCGAAAGTCAGACGGGGGTGGAAGTGAGAATCGTCCGAGGCTAGGGTTGGATCGAGGAGCGAAGGCGCCGGGGAACCTGTTGGAAAGGACGTGGGGACGATGACCTTCCGCCTGCAAACAGCGGGAGAGTCGGAAAACCTTCCCGATTCGAGTCCCGAAAAGCAGGCAGAAGGAGGCTCCGCCTAGAGAACCCGGTAGACGAGGATCGGTTTCTGAATCCCCTTGAGTCGATGCCGCCCCAAGGGTTCCAGGGGAAAGGTTTTGGCGACCCGGCGGTAGGTTTCATGCCCCGTAAGGATGGCCCCGTCGGCGGCCAGGGAACTGATCCGGGCGGCCTTATTAGTCATGGGACCCGATGCGGTGAAGGTCCATCGAGTTCCGGAAACTCCTTCGAACCGGGTCGAGCCCACGGAGGCCGGTCCCGAGTTGATGCCCATGTTGACGATGACCGGGGCGTACAAGCCTCGATGAGCCTCGTTGATGGCCCCGGCCCGGTCCCGGATTCCCACGGCGGCTCGAACGGCGTTGGCGGCATGGGCACGCCCGTCGGGATCGCGAAAGAGGATCATCAGGCCGTCTCCCGCCGTTTCGTTGATGTCTCCCTCGTTCTCGAAGATGACGTCGAGAAAGCTCGAGAAATAGGTCTGGATGAGGTAGTTGACCTTTTCCGGTTCCACCTGTTCGCTGAGCCGGGTGTACCCGGCGATATCCAGGAAGAGCACGGTGACGTCCTCGTCTCGTTTTTCCAGGTCCGGGTTTTCCGGATTTTGCTCGATGAGGTTCCGAACCGAAGAGGGCACGAACTTGGAGAGCTGATCCCGGATATTCTCGAGAAGGCGCACCTTCTTGAGGGTTGCCTCGATTTGCCGGTTCTTGGCCGCCAGCTCGTCGATCATCTGCTCGAGGTGAAATTCCCTGGCCTCGACCTGGACCAGCATCATCCCGAAGGATTCGGCCAGGTCCCGAATCATGGCCGGATAGCGGTCCTGACGGGTCAGTTCGAGCAGTTCGTCGGCGCGGTCGTACTCTCCCCGAGCCACCTTTTGGGCGAGGTCCATGAGGAGCTGAATCAATCCCGTGAGCTGCGCAATGTCCAAATCCGTGCCTCGATCGCAAGAGTGGAAGAAGACCCGGCGGCATTATGCACCGTGCCGCGGCGGGAAGGCAAGGGTCCGCTCTCAGCTCGAGGTCGTCTCCGTTCCGCAAGCCCTGCCTTTGAGGTTGAAGAACAGTCGAAGTCCTTTCCTGATCCTTTCCGAAAAGATCTTGGGGGAAAGGTAGGAGCTCACGACCTTCTTGTTGATCTCCCCGAGGGTGGGATAGGGATGAATGGACGATGCCAGGGTGGTCAGCTTCACCTGACCGTTCAGAGCCGCCACCCATTCGCCGAGGAGTTCCCCGGCCCGGGGTCCCAGGATCTGAATCCCCAGGGCCTTTTCCCGGGCATCAAGGATCAACTTGATCTTCCCGTCCCGGGCTCCCTCGGCAAGGCTTCGGTCGTTTGCCTCAAATTCTTCCGTCCATACGGAATACTCGATCCCGGCCCTCGAGGCCATGCCTTCGTTCATCCCGATACTCGCAAGCTCGGGGTCGGTGTACGTGCACCATGGAAGCCGGCGGTAATCCGTTTTCCGGGGAAGGCGGAAAACGGTGTTGGCAACCACGATGCCCCCTTCGTACCCGGCGGCATGGGTGAATTGATACAGGCCCGTGACGTCCCCGGCGGCGTAGATGTGTTTCCGGGCGGTGCGCAGTCTCGAATCCACGGAAATGCCTTTGACATCGAACTTGATTCCCAGTGATTCGAGGCCCAGCCCCCGGATATTGGCAACCCGTCCCGCGGCAACCAACAACTCCTCCGCCCGGACCACCGTCCTCTGGCCGTTTGGGTCCTCGAGGACCACTTGGCGTTCCCCGCCCGGGTTGCGTACCTCCACGGCTCTCGAGGACAGGCAAAATCGGACTCCTTCGGAGGCGAGAACCTCCATGACACGGTCCGTCAGGTCCCGGTCGTCCCTGGGCAGGATCCGGGGGCCGGATTCCACCACCCGGACGTCGGTGCCCAGGCGCGCGAAGGCCTGGGCCATCTCGATTCCGATGGGTCCTCCTCCCAGAATGATCAAGGACCGGGGCAGGCGATCGAGGGAGAAGATCTCCCGGTTGGTCAGGTAGGGGGTTTCATCGAGGCCTTTGATGGCGGGGATGGCAGGGGAGGAACCCGTGGCGACGACCCAGTGTCTTGCCGAGGGAAGGGAGCCGTTGAGACGAATGGAATGCTCGTCCGCAAACGTGGCTTCTCCGAATTCGACCTTTGCGCCCAGTTTGCAGAATCGTTCCACGGAATCGTGCCGTTGGATCTCCCCGATGACCGACCGAATTCGTCGGGCGATCTCGAGAAAGTCGGGAGGCGGCAGGTCCACGGACGGAAGCCCAAATTCAGCGGCCCTTCTCATGAGGTGGTACACGTGGGCTGTGCGGATGAGGGTCTTGCTGGGAACGCACCCGTAATGGAGACAGTCTCCCCCCAGCCGGGGTTCCCGGTCGATAAGAAGCGTTCCGGCTCCCAGCTGGGCGGTCCCTGCGGCAACGGTCAGCCCGGCGGCGCCTCCGCCGATGACCCCGATATCGTAGTCGTAAACGGTCACGGCCGTCTCCTTGTCGTATGGAGAGCCTGCTGCCAGGCCCCCCCGCATCGATGGCTCCCGTTCCCGGCAGGTCCGAATCCTCACTTCAGTCAATAGTAGGGTTCCGGATGAAAT
>JARKQW010000080.1 GCA_029974695.1 Syntrophobacteraceae bacterium
CACAAAGTCCTCAAGAAACGAAAGCCCTTCATCGAGGTGATCATTCTGACCGGCCACGGTACCGTGGATTCGGCCGTGGACGGCATGCACCTCGGGTCATTTGACTATGTGACCAAACCCGTATATGTGGAAGACCTCAACGAGAAAATCCGCCAGGCCCACCAGCGAAAGATGATGCAGGAAAGCAAAGGAGCCGATGGTACCGATGTCCGATCCCATACGCGTTTTGTTGATCGATGATGAAGAAATCTTCGTGCAGTCGCTCACCAAGGTTCTCAAGCGAAGAGGCATGGTGGTGGAGAGTGCGGGAAACGGGGCGCTGGGGCTCGAATGTCTCTCCCAACGCGAGTATGACGTGATCGTCCTGGACCTTCGCATGCCCGGTATGGACGGAGTGGAAACCCTGAAGGCCATCCGGGACCGGGACACCCTGACCCCCGTCTTGATCCTCTCGGGCCACATCGAGTTGGGGCAGGTCTCCCAGGCGCTCAGAGAAGGGGCCGAGGAAATCCTTCTGAAGCCGTGCCCCGTCGACACCCTCACCTCGGCCATCGAAAACGCCTACGAGCGCAAGGTTTGCGCCCGCGATGTGGAAAGGACGTGCGGGGAACCCGACTAGGATGCGGTAGGTCGAGAAGCCCCCCGGAACGTGGTAAACCGGGATGCGGGAAAGCCTGCAGGCTCGGGAAGCGCCCTCCCAAGAGGCTCCGCCTCCCGGAGAGAAGACCCGGAAGCGAGCGGTCCGCCGTGTTCGGATCGCCTTCGCAACCTCTTGCCCGGCGGATCCCGGCCCGGCTGCAAGGATCACCCACCCAACCGTTTGGCGCCGTCCTCAGGTGTTCCCGCCCCCGTCGGTTTGCCCGGGGATCGGTTCCTCCTCTCCCACACATTCCAGCCCGTAATCCCCTCGTAGAAAGGCCTTCACAAAGACCCGCACGGAATCGTCGCTGGTCATGGCGGCATCCATCTGGCGAAAGAACTGGAGGAGGCTCCCCAGCTTTTCCAGGTGTTGGAGGATTTCCTCCCGGGGCGCCTTGCTCAGGCGGGCGTTCACCATGTCGTGGGTGATCCTCACCGAAAACCCGTACTCCTTGAGGATATCGGCGATGGCCCGGATCCTTCGGACCCGGCGTACGTAGTCGGCGGCCCCTCCCTTGAACACGAGGGTGATGTAGTTCTTGTTGGTCGTATTCCCGCAATACGTGTCCACCACGCTGAAGTGATATCCGACTCGGGCGGTGTAGTTGACGTAGTTGTCCGAGATGAGCGCGTAGCAGGGGTCGCGAAAGCTCGAATCCTGCTCGGGGCTCGTCGTGGCATGGCGCATCATGACGGAAAGGAGTCCGCCCAGGTCCATGGTCCTGGGGCCGAACCGCGGAATCTTTTTGTGAAACATGCCCTTGAGGATGGCGGAAAACGGAGCGGAGGCCACCTGGGAGGGCTTGACTTTTCCGCCTTTGGCGGGGCTCTTCAGTCCGCCCCCCAAGTCGATGATGTACAGATCGACGGGGAGGAACACGTCCAGTTGAAAGCTGGCTCCTCGCAAGTCCCCCACGTTGTCCCCCAACTGGAACATCTCCTGATAGGACTTTTCATGAACGTACCGGGCGATGTCGTGGGGAGTTTGGCAGTGGTCCGCCGTGAAGGTCGAGGAAGAGGGGTCCGTTAAATTGAGGGGGGCTACCAGATCGACCACTTTCTTGAGCTGCCGGTATCCGGGGGTGTGTTGGCGGTGGGAAGAAACCTCCTCTTCCCAGGCCTCGTCGGCCTCGGTTTTGAGCAGATCCGGGACTTCTCCCTGGTAGACGATTCCGCTGCTCGCGTCCACGGTGATGAGGCAACCCCGGGGGATCGTTTGGAATGCCTTGCCCGTATTGAGAAGGGTGGGGATTCGACATTCCCGGGCAAGAGATGCCATGTGGCCGGTGGTGCTCCCGGCGTCGGTGACGATGGCCCGGGCCCGGGTCATGAGGCGCACGAACCGGGGGGAAGATCTCCGAGCGACGAGAATGCCGCCTTCGGGAAACGCATCGAGGTCTTCGTCGTCGGTCATGTGTACGGCGGGGCCTGCCGCCGTTCCGGGACATCCCACCTCGCCCCCTCGAAGAAGCACGGGGAAGCCGGGGAGCGGCTCGACGCCTCGAACGGGTTGAGCCGCCAGGAGCAGGGGGCGGGACTGCAGAACAAAAATCCGCCGCTGGGGACCCATGGCCCACTCCACGTCCTGGGTGCAGCCGAAGTGGTCCTCGAGCTTCACGGCCCAGGAGGCCAGGAGGGCGGCTTCTTCGTCCGTGAGGATGGGTTCCCGGGCCAGGGAAGGCGACAGGTCCTCCTCCCGCACCCCTTTGCCGGGGACCATGAGCAGCTGCCGGTCCTGGTTCGAAGGGGTTCGAAGAATGCCTGTCCCGTGCTTGCCCCGGGGAACTCGAAGGACTTCGGGGGAGGTCTTCCCGTCCACCAGCATGGCTCCCAGGCCCCGGACCGCCTGGATGAGCACCTGGTCGAGCTCGGGACGGCCGGGGTCCCGAGAAAACCCCACTCCGCCGGCCACGGCCTCCACCATCTCCACGAACCCCACCCCCATCTGGGCCGACTCACCGGGGATCCCGTGGAGCAGGCGATAGGACACGGCTTCGGGGGAATAGAGGCTGGCGACGACCCGGTGGTAGGCTTGGCAGAGCTCGTCTTTGGGAATGTTGAGAAGGGAGAGAAATTGCCCGGCAAAGGAAAAGTCGCTGTCCTCGCCCACGGCACTCGATCGCACCGCCAGGAATACTTGTCGGCCCGTCTTTGCGCACAGCCGGTCGTAGGCGGAATGAATGGAGTCTTGTAGGACGGCGGGGATCTCGAGGCCCATGAGCCGCTCCCGGAGTTCCCCGCTGACTTTCGTCACGTCCTCCTGGGACTCGATTTCCATGTGCTTGTCCTGGATCCAGGACCGGATGCCCCCCTGCTCCACCAGCAGCCGGTAAGCTTCGGTGGTCGCCACAAACCCTTCGGGGGTCGGTAGTCCGACCACGTTGGCCAACTCGCCGAAGTTGGCCATTTTCCCGCCCACCCAGTCTCCCTGGGAGCCGTTGATGTCCTGAAGGTCCATCACCAGGGCCCCGGGTGCGGAATCGGTTTCCTCTTCCATTGCCCGGGTCAGCCGCTGGGAGATTCGCTCCTGGGCACCCCGTAGGGCCTCATACCGGTTGCCGGAAATGACGTTGATGCTCTCCACCAGGGCATGAGTGTCCGCCAGGATCCGCACCACCTTCCGCTTGATGAAGGCGCGGTCGATGTATTCCCGGCTGATGAGCTTCCGTTCCAGGTCCCCCATGGTTTCGAGAAGACTGTTGTTGGCGGAGAGGAGCTTTCGGAATTCCGTGTGGTACAGCCTCAGCCGGGCCAGCTGAAGCTCGTGGTCGATTCGGTGGTCTTCGCTTCGAAGTCCGATGATCTCGAGGAAGGTCAAAAAGCTTTTCCAGAAACGTTTCCCCCGACCCACAGCCGCAGGGCCGTCTTCCCGGGAAGCACTGGTCTCGGGGGGATGGGGGTTGCTTGTCGGGTCCATGGATTCTCCCCTAAGGGCCGGGGCATCGGCCTTCGGCGGCCGCCTTGATGGCGTCCACCAGCTTCGTGATGGTGCAGGGCTTGAGGAGGTAACAGAAAGCACCGGATTTCATGGTGTCCTCTTCGTCCATGGGAGAATAGTGACCGGTGAGGAGGATGACCTGGGTGCCCGGCTCGATGCGCTTGATTTCCGCCAGGGCCTGGATGCCGTCCATTCCGGGCATCTTGACATCCAGCACCACCACGTCGAAGGACTCCTTGGCAATCAAGGGAAGGGCGGCATAAGCGGTGGTGGCCGAGTGCACCTCGAAGCCCCGACGGGTGAGGACCTTGCACAGGCTGTTTACGAAATCCACTTCATCGTCCACCAGCAAGACTTTCATGTCTTTGTTTTCTCCCGGATCTTTTCGCGCAGGAATCGGAGCAGTTGCCGGCCGCTTTTCTTTCCCACCGCGTGAATTTGAACGGGGACGGGGTTCGGGGAAGGGTTGCTCGAGTCCAGCTCGATCCACCGGGTGGGCAAAAGCACCGCGTGCAGGATCCCGAGAATCCCGATGCCCATCATGACCCAACTGGTGACGTCCAGGTATTCCCAGAAAATCAAGGAAGACAGCAAAATAACCGCTCCCACTCCCAGTTCGCCCCAGCGAACCTCACGACGGACCGTCATCCCCAGAATTCGGTCGTAAGGGAGGAGAATCACCCGGGTGTGGTCCCGGGAATCCGCCGTGGGAGGCTGGTCTGGGACGATCTTGGACTGGACGAAGAACAACCGGCGGTCGGTGGCGAAAACGCTGCAGGCCTCCTGCTCCGGTTCCTTCAGTAGAGACTGGGTCCACTTGAAGTGAGCCTGGATGGAGTGGTGTTCTCTTTCGATGGGTTCATCCTTGGCCATCCTTTTTCGGATGACGGCCCGGTAGAGCTCGATGGTGAAAAAAGTGAGCAGCTTCTGAAAACCCTTCTCGCGAAGGTCCCCTCGCTTTCGCTTGGCGTACAGTTCCTGGATTTCCTTGCGCAAATCTTCCGGTTCCGGCGGCATGACGACTCGTTCAACCCTCTTATGACTAAACAGCATCCTCATTCCCGGGGGAACGGACGAGCTCGAGGGCCCGACCTTCCTCCGAGTCTTCCCGACTCGGGCGTTCATTTCGAAGGGTGGAGGCACGAACACTTCTCTGCTCTTCCACCAAGGGAGACGCCGGGTTGAGGGGAGAAAGCGTCTCCGGTCCCGGCGCCAAACAAAAGGCCCGACCAAGATCTTATCAGCTTTCGCACCGTCTGTGGACCCGAATGTTCCCGCAAATGGAGAGCCGACGTCTTGTGGCGGGCCTCTTTCTCGTGACGACAAACCGTCCGGTATCCATGGTATCCTTCTCCTCCCTCTCCCGGACGGAAACGGGAACCTCCTGCCGAATCACGGCGGCAGGAAGAAAAGGGACGGAGACGGACGCCCGGAAATACCGGACGGGCTTTCAAAAATGCCCCGGAGGCCCCGGCAAAAGCCGGGGCCGCAGGGTCCTTCCATTGCTAATCGTCTTCGTACGGATACGATCCCGGTGACACGTGGGATGCGTGGTACCCGGGCAGCAGGGTCAGGGTCACGGCTACCAGGAGCACAAAAACCACCACGAAGGCGTTCCAGGGGTCCCACTCCGCGATGGTGGACTCGTAGACCTGCCAAAGGAGAAGCCCGTAGAGCACGATGTTTGCCAAGATCTGCATCAACCCACCTCCTTATCTAGAACATGTGCTCTTTAAGCCAGAACACATAGATCAATCCCGCAGCACTCAGAGAAATGGCCAAAAGCAAGACCCAGTAGCCGATCATGTTGTCGATGAACCATCTCATGACATCTGCCTCCTTCCAAACGAGAGATCTCGGAGAAAACTCTGCATCAATCCTTCACCACCAGGGACGGAATCCAGTTGGGAACCGGTTTTCCGGCTTTGTGCCGTGCCGCAAAGATCACCAGGCTCATGATGAAAAGACACAGGAAGATCATTTCCCCCAGGGTGAACACCACGGCGGCAAAGGACAGGATCTCGTACTGGCCTCCCGTCATGAGATAGCCCAGCCGCATGAAGGCGCCCACCGTGGCCAGGATCAGCGAGTAGCTCAGGATGTACCGGATGGCCGGGCCGCGCACGAAGGACGTGGCCAGGGCGCCGAACTGAGCCCCGATCATGGCCCCGGAGATCATGAAGAGGACCGCCATCATGTCCACGTTGCCGCTCATGGATTGCCGCAGGGCTCCGTAGCCCCCCGAGACCACGATCTCGAGAAGGTCCGTCCCCACGGCGATGTGGGTGGTGGCGCCGATGATGTAGACCAGGGCGGGCACGCGGATGAAACCGCCGCCCACGCCGAAGAACCCGGCCAGTAGCCCCGTGCAGATCCCCACCACGACGATCACCCACATGGAGATGACGATGCGGGCCACGTGGCAGCGAACGATGGGGAACAAGGGGATCTTCTGGAAATACTCGGGCAGCCGGGTCGCCTTGTGCTCACGTCCCAAATGGGCGCCGCTCTTCTCTCGTTCCTCGATCTGCTTGTGGGCCTTGCGGGTTTCGATCTGGGTGTAAATAAAAAGTGACAGCATGATGACCACCGTAGCTGACAGTAGGGCGATGCCCGAGACCCCCGCCTTCTTGGTCATGTTCAGGAGCCGCACCCCCCATTCCACTCCCATCATCGTGCCGCCCACCATGGCGAGGCCCAGGGTCCAGTCGATGTTGCCCAACTGCCGGTGCCGTATGGTGGAGATGACTGCCTTCCCTGCGATATGGGTGGCATCGATGCCGGATGCCATGTAACCCGGAAAGCCGAACACGATCAGGGCGGGAGTGACCATGTATCCCCCGCCGACCCCGATGAAGCCGCCCACTATACCCACGGTGGTGCCTGTCAAAAGGAGCAGAAACAACGGTGCGGCAATTCCCGCAATTTCAAATTC